>JABFXM010000177.1 GCA_013361745.1 Gemmatimonadaceae bacterium
GGGCGACAGGGCGTGGGCCAACCACGCGTGAAAGAAGCGACCAGGGGTCAGGGGTCGGCGACTGCCATGTGGCGGTTGCCGACCCCTGACCCCTGACCCCTGACCCCTGGCCCCTGACCCCTGGTCCCTGACCCCTGACCCCTGTCTCAGATGCCTCCCTACCGCGTCCTCCCCGCGCTCATCGCGACGGCCCTCGCCGCCTGCACACACACGGCCGTGCCTAACGCTTCACCATCTCCCGCCGGCGCACCCAGCGGACCGACGAAGCCCGAGGCGACCGAGTACTACTCGCCTGTGCCGCGCATCGTCACGCCTGGCGCGACCAACGACGCCCCGCCGTCGGACGCGATCGTCCTCTTCGACGGGACGAACCTCGACCAGTGGGTCTCGGCGAAGGATGGCTCACCGGCGGCGTGGAAGGTCGGCGAGGGCGTCGTCACCGTCGTGAAGCCGGCGGGCGACATCCAGACGAAGCGGACCTTCACCGACTACCAGCTCCACATCGAGTGGCGCATCCCGACCGGCATCACCGGCAGCGGGCAGGCGCGCGGCAACAGCGGGATCTTCCTCGCCTCGACGGAGAATGGACAGCAGGGCTACGAGCTGCAGGTGCTCGACTCCTACAACAACACCACCTACGTCAACGGCCAGGCGGGATCGATGTACAAGCAGTACCCGCCCCTCGTGAACGCGAACCGCAAGCCCGGGGAGTGGCAGAGCTACGACGTGGTGTGGACCGCGCCGCGCTTCAACGCCGACGGATCGGTCGCGTCGCCCGCGTACGTCACCGTGTTCTTCAACGGTGTGCTCGTGCAGAATCACGCGCAGCTCAAGGGCGTGACGCTCTACATCGGCACTCCGTACTACAAGGCCCATGGCCCGGCTCCCATCCGCCTCCAGGCGCACGGCGACCCGAGCGATCCGATCTCGTACCGCAACATCTGGGTGCGGGAGCTGTAGCGGCGATAGATTTCGGGGGTGCCATTTCCGACTTCCCCCCGGCCGGAGTAGCCGCTGTCGCCAACGCCTGACGTACCCGGCGAATCCCCCGCCATCCCGCCGGACGACCTCGATCTCGGCGCCGCCGAGGAGCTCGTCCGGCAGGGAATGGTGCTGCAGAAGGCCGGGCAGCTCGACGAGGCCGACCGACTCTTTCGCCGCCTCCTCGATTCGCGTGATCCCGTCGTCCGCTCGCTCGGCTGGCGGCACGTCGCCGGCGTCTACCGGCTGCGCTCGGACTGGGCCGAGGCAATCGCCGCGGCGCGGCGCGCGGCGGAGATCGCCGAGCAGGTGGGCATCCGCGAGCTGTTCGCCGAGGCGCTGAACGCGGAGGCGATCGTGTATCAGATGCAGGGCGACTTCGACCGCGCCGTCCCCCTGCTCGAGCGGATGCTCTACGTCACCGCCGACCAGAAGGGCAAGGGGATCGCGCTGCAGAACCTCGGCTCGATCGCCGCGCAGCGCGGTGACTTCGAGACCGCGCGACGCCACTTCATGCAGTCGCACGACTGCTTCCAGCGCGCAGGCTACACGCACGGCGTCGCGTTCGTCCTCAACAACTTCGGCCGCGCCGCGCTCGACCACGCGAACGCGCGCATGGCGCAGTCGATGCTCCAGAGCGCACTGCAGGCGGCGCGCGACATCGGCGACCGCGACCTCGAGGCGCTCGTGAACAGCAACCTCGCCGAAGCCGCGCTCGCGCTCGGCGAGACCGACGAGGCGTCGCGGCTGCTCGACGCGGCGCAATCGCGTTTCGCGGCGGAGGGGAATCGTCTGCGCGAGACCGAATGCATGCGACTACGTGGCGAGCTCGCGGAGAAGCTCGGCGACCATGCCGGCGCGATCTCGAGCTCCGAGCGGGCGCACGCGGTCGCGACGGAGCTCGACGCGCGGCAGGAGATCGAGCGCACCGCGGCGCGACTGCGCGAGCTCCGCGGCGCGGACGGCAAATAGAAAGGGCGCCCTCGAGGGCGCCCTTTCGTTTCGTCGTCAGGCCGCGTTCCGCTACTCGACGTCGCGCACGTAGGCGACCGCGTAGCCCGAGAAGTGGTCCGTCGCGAAGAACAGCCGCTGGTTGTAGCGGTCGTCCACCGCGGCCATGTCCTGCAGGAGCCTGTGGCTCGACTGGTCGATGTACCAGCCGTAGAACTGATGCGCCGTCGGCTCGACGCCGCACATCGAGTAGTCGATCGTCACGACCACTGGACGCGCGAACACGTAATGCTCGAACCCCTCGGCCTTCACGTCGACCTCGGCGTAGCCGTTGCCGGGCACGGTGAGGGTGAAGCGCGTCGGCGTATTCACGGCGCCGCGCGGGATCGCGACTACGTGGCCGTCGACGCGAAGCAGGCCGCCGCCAGGGCCGATCACGCGGGTCGCCTCGCCGGCGCGCATCCCGGGGCACGCGAGCAGCTCGGACTGCGCGCCCGCCGGAACGATCGTCACCTGCGAGGTCGTCGCGGCGCCCGCGAGCTGCGCCGCCGGGGTGACGGCGCTCGGGCCCACGGTCCGGTCAGGAGCCGCGGCCGATTCGCCGCATCCGGCGACCGCGACGAGCG
This sequence comes from Gemmatimonadaceae bacterium, assembly GCA_013361745.1. Taxonomy (GTDB): domain Bacteria; phylum Gemmatimonadota; class Gemmatimonadetes; order Gemmatimonadales; family Gemmatimonadaceae; genus JABFXC01. The sequence continues at coordinate 2,559 of JABFXM010000177.1, forward strand.
CGGCCGCGAGGGTGATCTGGAGCGACAGTGCTGCGTTCCGCTTCATGTGCACACGCATCTCCCGGCAGTCGTGCCCGCCGCGTGAGGGTAGTGGTCGGGTTCGGTACAGCTCCCGCAATCTAGACGCATGGGTCCGCCATTGGGAACGGGACGCAAGAGATTGTAATGAATGGACTTACGACCAGAAAAATGACACTTGCCGGGCCGTTGGTTGGCAGCGCGCCGTCAGGTCAATGTGCCACAACGGGTTACGTGTTCAGGGGCTGCACTGCATGAAATAGTGACAGTAGCGCGTGCGACTGCGGACCTGAAAAAAAGACCCCGGCCTGGTCGCCGGGGGCATTTTGACGAGCGCGGGACGGAGCCCTCGTCTCGTAACTATCGCGGCCGCCGGCTCAGCGCGGAGCTCTGCTGCGAGCGGATGGGCTTCGAGACGAAGGGCGGCCGCGAGCGGGCGACGCGGAAAGCTCGAGCAGCCCGAGCGGGTTCACCGTGAGCGCGCCGTATCGCGCGGCCCAGTGCAGGTGCGGTCCGGTCACCCGCCCCGTCGCGCCGACGAGGCCGATCCTCTGACCGCGCGCGACCGTGTCGCCCGCGGCGACGAGGGCCTTGCTGAGGTGCATGTACGCCGTGACGATCCCCTCGCCGTGGTCGACGTACACGACACGCCCGCCGAGATACGTCGTGTCCACCAGCGCGACGACACCGCGATTCGCGGCGCGCACCGGATCTCCACTCGCGCCGCGGAAGTCGACGCCGAGGTGTCGGCTGCTCACCGTGCCGTTGAAGACACGGCCCTTCCCGAAGCGGCTGGTGATGGTCGAGCTGCGCGGAGCGGTGAACGGCTCGCGCCAGAGCCGGGGCGTATCGTGCGAGCGCCGTCCGATCGCGTCCGCGCGCGCGACCTCGCTGTCGACGCGCGCCTGTGTCGCCGAGTCGAGCGGCTGACCGAATCGCGGCGCGACGTCGAGCTTCTCCGAGGGAGGCGGCAGGGGAGGCGGCTCGATGCTCAGGTGCAGCGTGTCGGCGCGACCGGAAGCGCGTTCGACGATCGCCTCGATGCGCGTGCTGTCGGTCGAGTCGATGGGGACGGCGCCGATGGCGCGCCAGCCCAACGGCGCGCGGCTGAAGTGCAGCGGCTCGCCCGCCATCGTGCCGCACACCTCCACGATCGTATCGGCGGGCGCCGCGGAGCCGGGGCCGACGCTGTCGACGAGCGCGAGCCGGACGAGCGTGCCCGGCGCCGGCGCCGCGGGTTCGACCGCGAGCCGTGCCCGCTGCGCGCCTAACGGCGTGGCGAGCACGACAGCGGCGATGAGCGCGAGCGACAGGGAGTGACGAGTCATCACCGCCCCCAGTGCAGGAAGCGCACGCGGTCTCCCGCGCCGGGAGGTCGGCCAGCGCACGCCGCTCGCGAAATCTGTCCGAGAGTTTGACACTTTACGCCGTTTTTCCCGGTCAATTAGTCCGTAGAGATGTGCGGACGAAAAAAAATCCCGATTCCGTGAAAATTAATTCTTGTTCAGGGTTGCTTGTGACATAAGACACACGTACTTTCTTGCCGCCTGCGTCCCCCCCGCGACGGCAGCTCTGCGCGAAAGCATTCTCTGGTGACCAGGGAAGTACGTCGTTGCGGTCGGGGTTCGGAGGCGGACAACCAGCTGTCCGTCATTCGCCCCTCAGACTACGCGACGATGCCAGTCTACGAGCGCCGGCTTTTCCTGCGCGCCTCCTCCCGCCCGCCGTTCCCGGTAGCCGACCGCTGCGCCGATTCGGGCGACGGACCCGAATCCGACATGGAAGATGTCTGCGGGGTGATCCTCGCGGGCTCCCACCATTGGGGGGACGGGCAGTTCGAGCGCATGCTGCGCGGCCCGCTGGTGCCGGTCGCGCAGAAGCCGATCATCCGCTACGCGACGTCGTGGCTGCAGAGCGCCGGCGTGCGCTACGGGGTGATCTGCGCCAACGGCGCGACGGGGAGCGTTCGCGGCGCGCTCGGTGACGGCTCGGCGTTCGGGCTCGCCCTCGACTACGTCGAGGACGTCGAGCCGCGCGGGCCGGCCGGCTGCGTGCACGACGCGGCTCGGCGCTCGCACGCCAGCATCTTCGTCGTCGTCGAGGGGTGCATGATCCCCTCGGTCGATCTCCGTGCGCTGATCGCCGCGCACCGCCTCTCCGGCGCTGCCGCGACCGTGGTCGTCGAGGTGGAGCGCCGCCGCCGCATGGTCGGCTCGCAGGCGCACAGCCCCGGGGGGATCTACGTCTTCGACCGGCGCGTCCTCGAGTCGGTGCCCGCGCGCGGGTATCACGACATCAAGGAAGGACTGGTCGAGCGGCTGTACAAGGCGGGGGAGCGCGTCCTGATGCACGAGGTCATGGGCGTCGCCCCGCGCGTGCTCGACTTCGCGACCTACGCGTCCGTCAACCAGTGGATGATCTCGCGCACCGTGGAGCGTCCGGGGACGATGTCCGGCTACGCGCGCGTCGGCTCGGCGCTCGTCCATCCGACGGCCGAGGTGCATGCGTCGGCGCGCTTCATCGGCCCGGTGATCGTCGGTCCCGGAGCTTGCGTCGAAGCGAACGCGGTGGTCATCGGCCCGGCCTCCATCGGCGCGCGCTCGCGCATCGCCGCCGGCGCCACCGTGTCGCGGTCGGTGGTCTGGGACGATTGCGCCGTCGGCGCCCAGGCGATCGTCGACGCCTCCCTTCTCGCGAATGGAAGCATCGTCGCGCCGAACGAGCAGGTGTTCGGCGACGTGCGGGTGTCCGCCGCGCGCCGTCCGCGGCAGTCGCAGATCGCGTGGCTGGTCGGTGCGCCGGCGCGTCGCGCCGCCCGCGTCGCGCAGGCGGCGCAGCCGCCGGTGAAGGTGCCGAAGGGCTTCGACTTCCTCGATCGCAGCGCGTGGATGCGCGAGCGCGTCCGGACGCCGCCGCCGGCCCCGTGATCGTCCCCGTTCTC
>JABFXM010000171.1 GCA_013361745.1 Gemmatimonadaceae bacterium
GAAGCTGTCGGTCGGGAGCGACGTACGGGAGCGATGGTGCTGTCACGGTTCGGTATCGATTAGGGTGGCCACGCGCGTCGCGGTGCAAGCTCGCGTCCCGCGGCGGACGCGTCAACGCACACTCCCATGCCCCGGTGGCGGCCGCTAGCTTGGGTGGATGCGACGACCCTTTTCGCGAGCGGCGATGTCCGGAGCACTCCTCGCGCTCGCGGCGTGCGCGAAGCCGGCCGCCCCCACGATCGGCGTCCCACCGGTGGCGACCGCCGCCAGCGCCGCGACGTGCGCCGACACGACGCGCCTCGTGATCGCGACGACGACCGACGTCCACGGCCGGCTGCGCGGCTGGGACTACGAGCTCGATCGTGCCGATTCCGCCCGCGGCCTCACGCGCGCGGCGACCGTCGTCGACTCGATCCGCGCCGCCAATCCCGGTCGCGTGGTGCTCCTCGACGCGGGCGACCTGCTGCAGGGGAACATGCTCGCGTACGTGGCGGCGCGCGTCTCGCCGGACACCGTCGTGCCGATCATCGCCGCGATGAACGTCATGCGTTACGACGCGGCCGCGATCGGGAATCACGAGTACAACTACGGCGTCCCGTACCTCGATCGTTCGGTTGCGCAGGCGAGCTTCCCCTTCCTCTCCGCGAATACCTATCGCATGGACGGGTCGCACGCCTACCGTCCATTCGTGATCATCGAGCGCGCCGGCGTGCGCGTCGGCGTCGTCGGTGCCACGACGCCGGGGGTGATGCTCTGGGACCGCGACAACGTCGCTGGACGTGTGCAGCTTGGCGACATCGTCCCCGCGGTGCGCGCCGCCGCCGACTCGGCGCGCCTCGCCGGCGCGGAGATCGTCGTGGTGACCGTGCATTCCGGTCTCGACGAAGCATCGAGCTACGACACGGCGTCGAGCGGGGTGCCGAGCGAGAACGTCGCCGCCCGTGTCGCGCGCGAGGTCCCCGGGCTCGCGCTGGTGGTCTACGGACATTCGCACAAGCAGAACGCGGGCGCGATGATCGGCGACACGCGCGTCATCCAGGCGAAGAACTGGGCGGGAAGCGTGGCATGGGCGGAGCTCCCCGTCGTTCGCTGCGGCGGGCGCGCGAGGGTCGTCACCGCGCGTGAGAGCAGCAACCTGATCCCCGTCGCCGGCCATGCGGAGCAGGCCGCGGTCCTCGCGGCGACCGACGCGATCCACCGCCGTACCGTGGAGTACGTGACCGCGCCGCTCGGAAGGACGCCGGTGGCATGGAACGGCGACTCCGCGCGCGTCCGCGACACGCCCGTGATGGACTTCGTGCTCGAGGTGATGCGCGGGACGGCGGGGACCGATCTCGCCGCGGGGAGCGCGTTCACCTTCGCGGGGCTCGACAGCGGCGACATCAGCATCGCCGCTCTCGCGCGAATCTACCCCTACGACAACACGCTGCGCGCGGTGAAGATCTCCGGCGCACAGCTCCGCGCGTATCTCGAGCAGGCGGCCCGCTACTACGGGACGCTGGGCGACAGCACGCAGCCGGTGATCGACCCCAACATCCCGGGCTACAACTTCGACATCGTCGCGGGCGCGGACTACGTGCTCGACCTCTCGCGCCCGAAGGGCTCGCGCGTGACGTCGCTGCGCGTCCGCGGCCGCGAAGTGCAGCCGGCGGACAGCTTCACGATGGCGCTGAACAACTACCGCCAGACGGGGGGCGGCGGCTACTCGATGCTCGCCGGTGCGGCGGTCATCTATCAGGGCACGGACGAGATCCGCACGCTGCTCGAGCGCGAGGTCAGCAGACGCGGGACGATCCGGCCGGCCGACTACTTCCATCAGAACTGGCGCATCGAGCCGGGGGCGGCAGTCGCGCGCGCGTACGCGGCGATGCACAGCGGCGCCGGCGATCGCGACGGTCCTCGCCGACCGGCGGCACTCGTCCCCCGTCCGGCGACCGAGCGCTACCTCCGCATCATCTCGACGAACGACATCCATGGCGCGCTCGAGCCGCGACCCGACGCGAAGGGAGTCCGCCGCGGCGGACTCGCCTACGTGGCGACGGCGATCCGCGAGGCGGCCGCGGACTGCAAGCCGCCACGTTGCGCGACGCTCATCGTCGACGGCGGCGACGAGTGGCAGGGCACGCCGGCGTCGAACCTGGCCTACGGCCGTCCCGGCGTCGCCATCTTCGAGCGGATCGGCGTCGCCGCCTCGGCGTTAGGCAACCACGAGTTCGACTGGGGACTCGACACCCTTCGCGCCCGCATGCGCGAGGCGCGCTACGGCATCCTCGGCGCGAACGTGCGCGACACCAGCGGGCGCGACGTCCCCTGGATCCGTGACGACACCATCGTCACGCGCGGCGGCTACCGCGTCGGGATCATCGGGCTCGCGACCACCGCGACGCCGCAGACGACGCGCGCCGCGAACGTCGCGTCGCTCCGCTTCGTGGCAGAGGCCCCGGTCGTCGACTCGCTGAGCCGGCGGCTCCGGTCGCGCGGCGCGCACCTGGTCGTCGTCATCGCCCACGCCGGCGCCTTCTGCGACAGCACCGGCGCCATCGGCTGCGAGGGCGAGATCGTCGACCTCGCCAAGGCGCTCAGGGAGCCCGTGGACGCGATCGTCTCCGGGCACACTCACACGCGCGTCGACGCGGTGGTCAACGGCATGCCCATCGTTCAGGCGCGCTCGCACGGCGACGCGATCGCGTGGACCGACATCTATCCATCGCTCCGCGGTCACGCCGACACGGCGACCGCGCATGTGCGCGAGATCCTCAGCGACTCGATTCGTCCGGATTCGGCGGTCGCCGCACTCGTCGCGCGCGCGGTGTCGACGGTGGACGCGCGGATGGCGAAACCGGTCGCGACCATCGCGGCGACGATGCCACGATCGGGAACGCAGTACGCGCTGGGCAACCTCCTGGCCGACGCGCAGCGCTGGCGCGCGAAGGCGGACGTCGCGGCGATGAACAACGGGGGCATCCGCGCCGACCTGCGCGAGGGCATCGCGACCTTCGGCGATCTGTTCGAGATCCAGCCCTTCGGCAACACCCTCGTGCGCTACACCGTGCGCGGGGCCGTGCTCCGGAGCTACGTCGAGCGTATCGTCGGAGAGTCGAAGCTCAACGCGCACCTGAGCGGGGTCCTCGTTCGCTACGACTCGTCGCGCCCCGCCGGGCAGCGCATCGTCTCGCTGACACGCGCGGATGGAACCGCGATCGCGGACGACTCGACCTACACACTCGCGATGAACGACTTCATGGCGACGGGAGGGGACGGGCTTGCGCTCGGCGCGCGGGCGATGAAGGTCGCGGACCTGCAGATCGTCGACCTCGACGCGCTCGTGGACTACCTCGCGAGCCGCAGCGGGCCCGTGAACCCGCCCGACCAGGCGCGGATCGTCGACGTCGCCGCCGGAGCGAAACCGTGAGCGCGCCACTCCACTCGAGCGGGACGCGCTGATGCCGCGCATCGATCGCGAGCTGCTCTGCCGGCTGCCGAAGGCGGAGCTGCACTGCCATCTCGATGGGTCGGTCCGTCCCGCGACGCTGCTCGATCTGGCGCGCGAGCAGGGTGTGACGATGCCAGCCCAGACCCCGGAGGCGCTGCGCGAGTACATGATCGTGCGCGACGCGCGGAACCTGGAGGACTACCTCGCCCGCTTCGACGTGACGCTCTCCGTCATGCAGACGGAAGGGGCGCTCGAACGAACCGCCTACGAGCTCGCCGAGGACGCGGCCGCCGAGGGCGTCCGCTACATCGAGGTTCGCTACGCGCCGGTGCTGAACGTTCGCGGCGGACTCTCGCTCGGAGCCGCCGTCGAGGCGCCGCTCCGTGGGCTGGCGCGTGCGGAGCGCGATCACGGCATCGTCAGTCGCGTCATCGTCTGCGGGCTGCGCAACATGTCGCCCGAGGTCTCGCTCGAGCTCGCGCGCCTCGCGGTGGATTACCGCGCGCGCGGCGTCGTCGGCTTCGATCTCGCCGGGGGCGAGTTCGGCAATCCGGCGTCGCTGCACGCGAAGGCGTTCGAGCACGCACGCTGCAACGATCTCGCGTGCACCTGCCACGCCGGCGAGGGCGCCGGCGCCGACTCGGTTCGCCAGGCGGTGCACGTCTGCTGCGCGAGCCGGCTCGGGCACGCGACGCGGCTCATCGAGGACGAATCGCTCACCGAGTACGTGAACGATCGCCGGATCGCCCTCGAGATCTGCCTGACGAGCAACGTCCAGACGCGGGCGACGGAATCCTACGAGACCCATCCCCTGCGGCAGTACTACGAGCGCGGCCTCAACGTCGTCCTCAACACCGACAACCGGCTGATGAGCGGCGTCACCCTGGTGGACGAGTACGAGCACGCAACCCGCCTCGGCTTCGAGTTCGACGACCTCGCGAGGATGGCGCTGAACGGGTTCGAGAGCGGCTTCCTGCCATTCGAGGAGCGCCGCGTCCTCGTCGAGCGGGCGAAGGCGGAGATCGCCGCGCTGAGGGCCGCGCCATGACGGCGCGCGACGGCCGCGGGGCGACCGCATCCGCCACTGTCGCGCGCGACGCCGCGGAGCGGATCGGCGACCGCCTCGCGTTAGGCGGCGCGCCCGTCGCCGCGATCGTGCTCGGCTCCGGCCTCGGCGGGCTCGCCGAACGCATCGAGGACGCGCGCCGCGTTCCCTTTCGCGAGGTTCCGGGATTTCCCTCGGCGACGGTGCACGGTCACGCCGGGCAGCTGATCGCGGGCAGGCTCGCCGGCCGCCCGGTGGTCGCGCTGGCGGGCCGCTTCCACATGTACGAGGGACATTCGGCGCGCGTCGCCGGATACTCGGTTCGGGTGCTGCACGCGCTCGGCGCGCGCACGCTCTTCGTCTCGAACGCGGCGGGCGGCATCAATCGGACCTTCCAGGCGGGAGATCTGATGGTCATCGCCGACCACATCAATCTGATGTGGCGGAATCAGCTCGTGGGGGCGCTCGAGCCGGGCGACGTGCGCTTCCCCGACATGTCCGATCCGTACGACGCTGCCCTCCGGGCGAAGCTTCACGCCGCGGGCAGGAAGATAGGCGTCGCGCTGCGCGACGGCGTCTACGCCGGGCTGCTCGGCCCCTCCTACGAGACTCCGGCGGAAGTGCGGATGCTCGAGCGGCTCGGCGCCGACGCGGTGGGAATGTCGACCGTGCCGGAGACGATCGTCGCCCGCGCGTCAGGCGTTCGCGTCGCGGGCGTCAGCTGCATCACCAATCTCGCGTGCGGGCTCTCGATGCACCCGCTGTCGCACGAGGAAGTGATCGAGACGACGACGCGCGTCGCCCGCGATTTCGAGCGGCTCGTCACCGAGTGGGTCGCCGCGCTCTGACCGCGGCGACCCACTCCACGAGCGATTACCCGAGGATGTCCTCGAGGATGGCGACGGCTTCCGCGAGGTCGTCGCGCGTCGCGACCAGGGGCGGCAGGAGGCGCACGGTGTGCTCCCCGGCCGAGCAGACGAGCAGTCCCGCCTCCATCGCCGCGGT
>JABFXM010000611.1 GCA_013361745.1 Gemmatimonadaceae bacterium
AAACGCCCGGGATCACGCGCACCGAGGACGATGGCGTAGGCCGCCGAGAGCGACGACGCCACGAGCGTGCACGGCTGGCCGATGACCTGCGCCGCGAAGTCACCGATCAACCCGATATAGAAGCGCGCCGTGTACCGCGCCCGCGGACGGTCGGAGAGCCCGAAGCCGATGAGGTCGAGGGTATAGACCGTATGAGTCTCGGCGAGCGCGTCGACCACGCGAATCCACTCGTACGAGGACGCGGCCGCATGGATGGAGTGGACGAGGAGGAGAGGTGCGCCCTTCCCGCGGCGTGTCCATGCCACCCGGTGACCGCGCCACCGAAAGGTTCCCTCGTCGCCGCCGAGCGGATTGTCGAGGGGCGGGACGTGCTGACCCGCCAACGCGTTGTAGGCCGCGGCCGCACCAATGGCCGCACCACCCGAGAGCATCAGCTTCCGCCACCGCATCGTGCTCCTCCGCCTTGCCGCCGTCATCACGCCAATGCCGCTCCCGACCCGCGAGCAGGCAACGCCCGAACGACCGTACACTCTACGTGTGCTACGGCCGCCAGCGTCCCGGATCGACTTCGCACTCTCCCTCTCGCATGAGCCGTTCCGGCGCGAGAAGCGCGGTGGCGATGGGGTCAGTCGATGTGTGACGACAGGGCGGAGGGTATCCCGTGCCGAGCCGCGATCGAGGCGATGACGAGGAGATCGGCGGGTTTCTGGACGAAGTGCGTCGCGCCGAGGCGGTGCGCGGCCAGGCGGACCATCTCGTTCGGGTAGGCCGTGAGCGCGATGACCGCGGCGTCCGGCGAGAGCATCGTCGCCGCAGCCATGACCTGGAGCCCTCCGTCGTGCTTGCCGGCGAGCCGGAGATCGGTGACGACGAGGTCGAAGTCGCGCTCGCGGAGGGCGGCGAGCGCAGCGGTGGTATCGGCGGCGCTGACTACTTCGACCCGCTCGACGTCGAACAGCTCGGCGAGGCTATCGCGGATCGAATCCTCGTCCTCGACGATGAGGACCGAGGTCGTGGTGGGGCCCTGGTGATGGGAGGGACCGGTCATGGCGCGCCTGGTTGGGATCGAGCCGGAAAACGCGATTGTCATGCCGGATTATACGTCACTGGATAAGTGTCTGTCGCAACGTCAATTACGCACACAGACCCATGATGAGTCCGCTTGTTACTGGCTGAAATCCGGCACTATCCGGCACGGGCAGTTGCCGTGTTTTCGGCCAGCATAAACAGTTGTCGCCGATCCCTGGAGCCTATTCCCCGGTCGGCGCCGGGTCGAGGAGATGGCGAAGAAAGCGCTCCCGATCGGCGAGAAAATCTCGCGTCAGCGTCACGTGCTCCAGCCGCTCGTACTCGATCGCCGTCACCGGAGTCTGGTCGAAGGTGAAGATCCGCGCGCCGGGGAACGAGAGCAGGATTGGGGAATGGGTCGCGACGAGGAACTGCGACCCCTGCGCAGCCATGTCTCCGAGCATGGCGAGGAGGGCGAGCTGGCTGCGTGGAGAGAGCGCCGCCTCCGGCTCGTCCAGCAGATACAATCCGTCCGGGACGAAGCGGGAGCGGAAGAGCCGGAGAAAGCTCTCCCCGTGGGAGCTCGCGTCGAGATCGATGCCGTAGCGGGCTTCCATCTCGGCGAGCGAGCGGCGCATCGGCAGCTCGGCCAGACCGCGGGCGTAGCCCGAGCGCTCGCGATATTCCTCGGCGATCACCGCGAGCTGGCGGTGCATCTCGACCCGCAGCTCCGCGAGCGACTTCGCGAAGCCGAAGAAGTCTTCGGCGCGAAGGAAGAACCCGCGATGCACACGCCGGCGCCAGGTGAGGGCAAGCGCATGTGCGAGCCGGCGCTGGGCATCGAGGGTGCGGTCATGGTCCGGCTGCGTGCTGCCGACCGTCGGGAGTCGTGCCGCGATCGCGATCGCCTCCATCAGTGTCGACTTGCCGGAGCCGTTCTCGCCGACGAAGAAGGTGACAGCCGCGTCCACGTCAAGCGTCGTGAGCGAGCGAATCGCCGGCACCGAGAAAGGAAAGCCGGGATCGTCCGGTGCGCCGCGGAGACCGACGGAGCGCAGGTGCGCCGGCGCGAGCGTCACGTCAGGCCGAGTCGGCGGACCTTGTCGAGAAGCGTCGAGCGCGCGATGCCGAGCAATGCGGCGGCGCGACGCTTGTTGCCGCCGGTCGCGCGCAGGGCGTCGGAGATCGCGCGCCGCTCCGCCTCCACGAGCGGGGTCACACCGGCGACGATCCGTCCGCGGATCGGGGTGGTCGTCGCGGCGCGCGCGGCGGAAAGCCGCGCCGATCCCGGCAGCGACGGAAGAGGGAGCGCGAGGTGGACGGGGGTGATCGGCGCACCATCGGCGAGGATCGCGGCGCGCCAGAGCACGTTCTTCAGCTCGCGCACGTTGCCCGGCCAGTCGTAGGAGACGAGGGCGTCGTGCGCGCTCGCCGCCAGACGAGCGCCCCGCGGGAGTAGGGACTGCGCGAGAGGTACGATCTCCTGCTGACGCTCGCGAAGCGGCGCGAGCTCGATGGTGAGCACCTGCAGCCGGTAAAAGAGATCGGAGCGAAAACGTCCCTCGTCGACCGCGGTGCGGAGCGGCGTGTTGGTCGCGGCGATGATGCGCACGTCCGCGCGGCGCGGGGTGGTTCCACCCACGCGGCGGAAGACGCCATCCTCGATGACCGTCAGGAGCTTCGGCTGCGCCGCGGGGACGAGGTCCGCCACCTCGTCGAGGAGAAGCGTTCCGCCCTCGGCGATCTCGAGGAGGCCACGCTTCGCGGTGCGCGCATCGGTGAATGCACCGCGCTCGTGACCGAACAACTCGCTCTCGAGGAGCGTGGGAGCGAGCGATGCGCAGTTGATCGCGACGAAGGGAGCCTTCGCGCGCGGTGAGCGATCGTGGATGCGTCGCGCGACGACCGTCTTGCCGGTTCCCGATTCGCCGAGGAGGAGCACTGGCACGTCGGCGTTGCGCGCCGCCAGCTCGACGAGGCGCTCGAAGCTCGGCGGCGCCCAGACGTTCGCCGCGTCGTCGTGCGCGAGCTGGCGCTGACGCAGGTGCGAGAGCTCGCGGCGCTCGCGAACGCGTTCGGCCGCCTGCGCGACGGCTTCGCGCAGAACGTCGAGCGCGACCGGCTTCTCGAGCAGATCGGCCGCGCCGAGTCGCATGGCGCGAACCGCGGTGGCGACGTCGGCGTGACCGCTGAGGACGAGAATCGCGAGCTCCGGATCGTCGGCGCGGAGCGCTTCCACGAGGCGCAAGCCGTCGCTGTCGGGGAGGCGCAGGTCGACGATGGCGACGTCCGGGGAGTGTTCGGTGGCGAGGCGACGCCCCTCGGTCCCGGTCGACGCGAGATGCACGATCCAGTCGAGCGACTGGAAGAAGTCGCCCAGCGTCTCGCGCACGGTCTCATCGTCGTCGACGACCAGAATCGAGATCGGCATCGATCGGCGTCAGGGAGCGGCGGGAAGGGTGATGGTGAGCGTCGTACCGGAGCCGGCGTCGCTCTCGAGCGCGATCGTGCCGCCGTGCTCCTCGACGATCCGCTGGCAGAGCGCGAGGCCGATGCCGGTGCCGCCGGGCTTCGTCGAGAAGAACACCTCGAAGACGCGTCCGAGATTCTCGGGCGGCACCGGTGGCCCACCGTTGTGAAGGCGGCAGCGCCAGCCCATGGAGAGCTGCTCGCTCGCGAGCGTGAGCACCGAGTGTTCGGGTGCCGCGTCCACCGCGTTCACGAGGACGTTGACGAACACCTGCGCGAGCTGCTCCGGGTCGAAGGCGACACGCGCCGCGGGCGTCGCGCGCGTCCGGTCGAAGCGGAGCCCGCGCGCCTCGAGCCGGCCTCGCTCACCTTCGAGCACGTCGTCCCAGACAGCGTCCGGGTCGCCGGTGGTGAAGCGAGCGGGCGCCGGCCGGCCGAACTCGAGGAGCGAGGTCACCATCCGGTTCAAGCGCTCGACCTCGCGGAGGATCCGACCGACGTTCTTCTCGACGACGGGATCGTCCTTCGCACGGAAGCGAAGCAGCTGCGCCGCGGACGAGATGCCGAAGAGCGGATTGCGCAGCTCGTGCGCGACGCCCGCCGAGACTTCGCCGACGGCCTCGAGGCGGCGCTTCTGCTCCACCCGTCGCACGAGCGCCGCGCGCTCGACCGCGGCGGCGGTCTGCGCGGCGATGGTGGCGATCACGCGGAGCGCCTCGTCCACCCGCTCGGCGCCGACGAGGCGCGAGCTGCGCACCGTGATCGCGCCGCTCGAGCCGCCGCTCGACGTCATGGGGACGTGCAGCTCGAGAACGCCGCGCGCCACGGCGAACACGGCGGGCTGCGCGTGTTCGATGACATCCTGCCAGCGAGGATGCAGACGCTCCTCGATCGCCTCGCCGGCTTCCCCGTCGAAGCCCTGCATGAAGGCGAGACGAGGGGCCGCGGGATCGCCGCCAACCATCGCGATGGCGAGGCCGTCGCCGGGGACGACGCGGCGAAGCTGATGCGCCGCCTCGTGGAAGACGCGCTCGAGCGCGATGGTGCGCGAGAGCGCGATGCCGGCGTCGATCAACGCCTCCCGCGATCGATGGCTGGGCGTGATGTCGACGGTGGAGAAGACGAAGCCGGTGAGGGAATGCCCGTCCCGGATCGGCGAGACCTGCATCAGGAGCATCCGCTCCACCTCCGGAGAGCTGCACGGAAACTCCCAGGAGACGAGGCCCGAACGACCGGCGCGCAGCTCGTCCATCGCGGCGATCATCTGCGCTCGCGCGGCCGGATCGGAGGCGGCCTCCCAGATGACCCGGCCGATGACGGCGTCTTCGGCGGCGATCTGCGGGGCGCCGTTGGCGCGCGCGAAGTCCCCCCACGTCGCGTTGACCGAGGTGATGCGACCCTCGAGATCGACCGAGTAGACGGTGTTCGGGAGCGCGTCGAGCACGCGCCGCTCGAGAGGAGGCGCGGCGGGGGCGTCCTGCATGGCCATGGGCGGAAGATGCCGGGACGCGGCGGTGAAAGCGAGGCGGGGCGGGGCGCGTATCGCGCCCCGCCCCGCCCGGCCGAGAGTCGATCAGCGGCTACCGACGACCGCCGCGGCGTGCACCGCCCTTCTTCGCGCCGCCCTTCCGGGCGCCGCCCTTCGCGCCACCGCGCTTCGCGGCGCCGCCCTTCCGCGCCGAGGCGCCGCCCTTCCGCGCACCGCCCTTCTTCGCGCCGGCCTTTTTCGCGCCGCCCTTCTTCGCCGCGCCCTTCTTTGCCGCGCCCTTCCGGGCGCCGCCCTTCTTCGCGGTCGACTTCTTCGCGGTCGACTTCTTCGCGCCGCTCCGGCCAGCGCCGCTCGAGCCGGCACCGGTCTTCCTGGCGCCGCCCTTCTTCGACGCGGCCTTTTTCGCGCCGCCGCTCGAGCCACTGCTCGAGCCGCCGCGGGCCGAGCCACCACCGGTCGCGCCGCCACGGGCTCCGCCCGCGGACGT
>JABFXM010000142.1 GCA_013361745.1 Gemmatimonadaceae bacterium
CGCGCCCGCCCCCCGCCCCCCCGCTCGGCGTCGTCAGGTCAGACGGGTCGCCGTCCCGTGATGAGGCGAACGAGAATGACGATCACCGCGACGACGAGCAGCAGGTGGATCAGGCCGCCGGCGACGTGGAATACGCCGAAGCCGAGCGCCCACAGGATGAGCAGAATGATGGCGAGCGTCCAGAGCATGGTCGATGTCCTCGAAGTACTCGGGTTGAGGTGCAGCTGGTTGTGCTCCCACCATCGGCAACTGTCGTACCGTTTGCGGTCGGGCCCGGCGTCATGCCGTGTCGTCGAGCAGCGCGAGCTGATCGCCGCTCTCGGGCGGATATGTCACCTCGCCATGCGACACGACGGCGAAGCTCGTGAGCTTGTGCGGCGAAACACCCGAATCGCCGATGTGCAGCACGTCGTCGCCGAGCGCGACGAGCGCGTCGGAGATGAGATTGCGATGACAGCGCCAGTGCACGGCCTCGGCGCACATCACGGTCGTGCGTTTCTCGGCGGCGGCGGCGCGCAGTCCGGCGATCGCGGCGCGGAAGGCGTCGGTCCGCATGTAGGCCGCGTAACCCTTGAACCCCGCGTTTCGCCACGCCGTCGGCGGCGCGTCCTTCGGCAGCGAGCGCCGGCCGCCGAGCTGCGGCGCGTGCACGTACTCGACACCGGCGGCGGGAAGCGAGAGCGCGAGCGCCTCGCGATTGAAGTGCGGGTAGCGGCGAGACATCGGGAACGCGCGCACGTCCCACAGCCGCTCGATGCGCTCGCGGAGGAGGAGCGCGATGAACGCCTCGCTCTCGCGCGTCGAGTGGCCGATCGTCCAGACGGTCACCCGTTCTTCTGGCCGCCTCCGGGCGCGGCGCCGCGGGCCTCGCGCCGACGCTCGCCGTGGTGCTCCTGCAGATGGTGCGCCGCCTGGCGGCCGAGAAGGATCCGCGCGGCGCGCACGTCGTGTCCGACGTCGATGAGCAGGATCGCGAGGTCGCCGATTCCCCAGAGCAGGCCGGCGAGCACGATCAGCCGGCTCGCCTCGCCGAGCAGCCGCGGGAGGGCGACGGTGCCCATCTGCACGAACCCCGTGATGATCTCCGCGACCAGCACGAGAACGAGGATGATCGCCATCAGCCGGAAGAGCTTCGACAGATAGCGCAGGCCGATGTACGGCTCGATGTCCGATGCGCGGACGGTGAACAGCCCCTCCGGCATCGAGCGGCGCGGGGCGCCCGTGGGTGCAGGCTCTTCGGCGCCCTCGACGGCCGGCGATCCGCAGTGCGGGCAGGGTTTCGAGAGATCGGGACGCGGCGACTGACAGACGGGGCAGAGGCCCTGCTCGACGGCCGTTTCCAGTGAATGTCGCTGTTCGGTCATGTGGTCAATCGTCTCCCGTTCCTACCCAGCGCGCCCGGAATCCGCGCGTGTCGATGTGGATGAAAGGTCCGTGCCCGCCCGATGCTACATAGACGCCTGCGCCCCCGATGAGCTCCGGATGGTCGCGCTCGACGCGATCGACCGCGGCGAGGATGACCTGCGCGTCGCGGATGTTGATCCGGCCGTCGTGATTCAGGTCGTCCATCTGCCCGTCGTGCTCGTCGTCGATGAAGATGTCGGAGGCGTCGCCGTACATGTGCCGGCTCAGCGCCGCGCGCCCGCGGGGATCGCCGCCGCTCACGTTGTACTGCGGCGTGCGGAAGCCGCTCATGACGTGGACGCCGCTCACGTCGTAGCCGCGCGACGCGAGGTCGGCGAGCACCAGCTCCAGCTTGTCGACGAGCTTCATCTCGAGCACGAGATACTTGGGCCAGACGTTGGGCTGGTCGTGCGTGAGAAAGTCCCGCAGCCGGAAGTGCTCCGACACCTGCACGTCCTCGTTCTCCGGCGTCACCTCGATGAACCCCGACGGATGCGCGTACCCGGGGCGCACGTTTCGACTCTTCTCACCGGGCCAGCTGCCGACGAAATAGCCGCCGATGCGCCCGCGCTGCTTCTCGTCGAAGGGATGCAGGGTGATGAGGTTGAAGTCCGTCACCGGCTGCAGCGCGGCGCCCACCTTGACGAGCACGTTCCAGATTCCCGGTCGCCTGGGCGCGGCGGCGATCCCCGTGTCCGCGCCGGTGGCGACGCGGATCGCCGAGCCGTCGGCGGTGGTGTCGACCACCGCGCCCGGCTGCTCGACCTGCGCGCGGAGCTTTCCGCTCGTCCCGCGCAGCGGCGTCAGCGCCGAGAGCATCGCGTTCGTCATGAACGCGGCGCTCGGTGCGTCGGGATCGGTGAGCCCCGAGGAGATCGACGCCGTCGCGTCGCTGACGTCGCCGTCCTCGCTCGCGTTGCGCGCCATCACGATCGACCAGGTCCAGCCGACGACGAAGAGCAGGAGCACGAGTCCCGAGACGACGTCGAAGATCCGCTCGCCGCGCGGTCCGACGCCCGCGCGATGCCAGCGGCTCTGCGCGGGCTCGGGAAGCGCGAACGCGATCTCCGCCGTGTGGAGGATCGCGTGGCTCGCACGCGCGACCGCTTCCTCGACCACCTCGATCGCGCCGGTGTGATGGGCCGGGGAGGAGCCCGGATGCTGCGCGGTCACGCGTAGAGGCGGGGTTCGTGCGCGAGCGGGCGATAGCGGCGCCGGTTGACCCCGCACCGCCACCCGCCGAAGTTCAGAGGCTTTCTCGTCGGATGCTGCATTCTCTTCACATCACGTCGCATGGATTCCCTGATCGACCTGCTGCACCGCCTTCGCGACCTGCGTGCCCTGGTCCAGTGGGCGGGCTACGTCGGCCTCACGATCATCATCTTCGCCGAGACCGGGCTGCTGATCGGCTTCTTCCTGCCCGGAGACTCGTTGCTGGTCACGGCCGGCCTGCTCGCCTCGCAGCGCGGCTTCGGACTGAACGTGTATCTGCTGGGACTGATCCTCTCGGTCGCCGCCATCGTCGGCGACAGCGTCGGCTACGCGATCGGCCGGGCGACGGGCCCGCGCATCTTCACGCGGGAGGATTCGCTGCTGTTCAACCGGAAACATCTCCTGCGCGCGCACGCGTTCTACGAGAAGCACGGCGGCAAGACGATCGTCCTTGCGCGTTTCATGCCGATCATCCGGACTTTCGCGCCCGTGGTGGCGGGGGTCGCCGAGATGGAGTATCGCAGCTTTCTCGCCTTCAACGTGATCGGCGGGCTGCTCTGGGTATGGAGCATGCTGTTCACGGGCTATTTTCTCGGCCGCTACGTCCCCGGAATCGACCGGCACATCGAGCTGGTGATCATCATCGTGATCTTCCTCTCGTTCCTGCCGGGGATCATCGGGTGGTGGCGGCAGCGGCGGCGGGGGGCGGCTGTCCCGCCGGCAGCGTAGTGGCCGATCGCCTGTGGCTGGAGGCTGGAGGCTGGACGCAGTGAGTTACCGCGGTCGAGGTGACGCGACTGCGAACGCGGTCGCCTCCAGCTTCGAGCCTCCAGCTTCCAGCCGGCAGTTCGGAATTCACGTCAAGACACGGAGCACGATCATGGCATTCACGCTTCCTCCCCTTCCCTACGACTTCGGCGCGCTCGAGCCACACATCGACGCTCGCACGATGGAGATCCATCACGGGAAGCACCATCAGGCGTACGTCAACAACCTGAACGCGGCGATCGAGAAGGCGCCGGAGCTGCAGAACAAGTCGCTCGAAGATCTGCTCAAGAACGTGAACTCGGCGCCGGAGTCGGTGCGTACCGCGGTCCGCAACAATGGTGGCGGACACTGGAACCACAGCTTCTTCTGGCAGATCATGGGGCCGAAGGCCGGTGGCGAGCCGACGGGCGCGCTCGGCGACGCGATCAAGTCCTCGTTCGGCGGCTTCGACAAGTTCAAGGAGCAGTTTGCCGCGGCGGCCGCGGGCCGTTTCGGGTCCGGCTGGGCGTGGCTCGTCAATGACGGCGGCAAGCTGTCGGTGACGAGCACGCCGAACCAGGACAACCCGCTGATGGAAGGCAAGTCCCCGAACAGCGTCCTCCTCGGCGTCGACGTCTGGGAGCACGCGTACTACCTGAAGTACCAGAACCGCCGCCCCGACTACGTCGCGGCCTGGTGGAACGTCGTGAACTGGAGCGAGGTGTTGAAGCGCTTCGGGCGGTAACCGCTCCTTCGTTGCGAAGCCCGCTTCCAGCAGTTGGCGGGGCGAGTCGCAACGGGCGAACTGCAGTCACACGGATCTGCGCGGTTCACACGGATACGGCTGTTAGTGGGATGTGCGACGACATGATCTCGCCGCGCGACCAAAGGCGCCGTATCCGTCTACATCCGTGTAGTCCGTGGACATTTCATCTCACCTGTCGATGCCAGCAGTCGGCGTGAATCACGCCGACCGGCGGCATGCGGAAACGCGAGCGGAGCGATCCGACGCCACCCCGGCGGTGGCTCTAATCCACCCGCCGCTGCTCGATCGGCGTGCGTCTCGCCCCGGCCACGAGGTCGTCGATCCCGCCTTCGCCGGGGAGATCGCGTGGGACACCACGGCGCGTGCGCGAGACGGCGGCGAGCGCGGGGGGCGTCACGAAGGTCGTCACGAGCACCATGATCATGATCGCGCCGAATTCGCCGGCATCGATCGCGCCGCTGGCGAGGCCCATCTGCGCGAAGATCAGCCCCACTTCGCCGCGCGGCACCATCGCGACGCCGACGAGGAGCTTCCGGCCGCGGAAGCCTAACGGCGCGTAGCCGGCGACGATCTTCCCGAGCACGCCGACGACCACCAGCAGCGCGCCGAGCAGAAGCGACTCGCGGCTCGCGAGCGCGCGCAGGTCCACCGATGCTCCGACGCTCGCGAAGAAGATCGGCACGACGAAGTGGCCGAGGTTGGTGACCGCGTGCTCGATGTCGGCACGCTGCGGCGTCGAGTGGAGGACGAGCCCCGCCGCGAAGGCGCCGATGATCGTCGCCGACCCGGCCTCCGCGGCCAGCCAGGCGAGCAGGAGCGCGAACGCGAGCGCGACGGGTCCGAGAACCCCTTCCATCTGCACCCGCGCGACGAAGCGGAACAGCGGTGGCGCGACACGCGCGCCGAGGAGCACCGCGAGCACGACGAAGCCGATCGCGACGCCGATCGTCCGCGCGATTCCCCAGCCGCTCAGCGCGACCCCCGCGACCGTGCTCGACACCACCGACAGGATCACCAGTCCGATGATGTCGTCGAGCACCGCGGCGCCGAGCACGACGCGTCCCTCCGGCTGCTCGAGGACTCCGAGCTCGCCGAGCACGCGCGCCGAGATCCCGACCGACGTCGCGGTCAGCGAGGCGGCGACGACGAGCGCGGGGATTGCGGCGAGGCCCAGCCAGCGCGCGACGAGCCACCCGAGCGCGAAAGGCACCGCGACGCCGACGACCGCCACGGTCGTCGCCGAGCCGCCGACCGACGCGAGGGAGCGGATGTCGGTGTGCAGCCCGATCTC
>JABFXM010000235.1 GCA_013361745.1 Gemmatimonadaceae bacterium
GATCGTTCCGTCCACCCCCGCGATCGGCAGCGCGTCGTAGAAGACATGGAACGCCGTGTCCGAGCGGATCGCGGCCAGGACGCGCACGAGCGTCTCCGGGCTCACGTAGTCGTGGCGCGACAGCCCGCTTCCGTCGCGCACGGCCGCGCCTTCGGGTTTCGCTCCCCACGCCGCGAGCTGTCGCTCGATCACCTTGCGCCCGCTGTCCGGTGTGCCGACTCCGCTCTTCTCGAGCGCGAGCGTGCGGAATAGCACCTCCGCGATCTGGTTCTGCGACGGCTTCTCGAGCGCGGGCAGGATCTCGCGCAGCGGCGGCGAGACGAGGGTGAACAGCGTGTCGACGCGCGCCGTCGTGTCCCGCTTCGCGTCGGTGATGCGGATCCCGCGGTCGCCTAACGCTTCGGCCAGCGCGTCGAGATAGGCCTGCTTCGGCACGCGATGCGCCACCTCCTCGTCCGCGCTGTCGCCCGCGGCGATCGCGCCCTCGACGAGGACCCCGCCGGTGACGCTGTCGTAGCGGAAGGTGAGCTCCGGCTTCTTGGCCGCAGAGTCCGTCGGCGCGGCGACGGTCAGCGCCGTCACCCGCACCTTCGGCCCGCGCTTCGTCGGCTTCGTCGTGACCCGGACCGGCGCGCCGGGTTTGTCGCCGCCATATGCCGTGACGAGGGTGAATCCCTCGTTGAAGAGCAGCTCGTCCACACCCGCGCCATAGCCGTAATCGAGGTCGTCCCAATCCCACCCGTAGCCGAGCACCGGGCCCGGGAACGCGTCCCCACCGGCGACGATCCGTCCCGCGATCCGCGCGATCCCGTGCGCGCGCAGCGAATCCGCGAGCGCGCGCAGCGGCTCCATCGCGTCCTTTCGCATGTGATCGCTGATCGTCGGGTCGCCGCGCCCGATGACGACGAGATCTCCGCGCAGCGTCGAGTCGCGCACGCTCCCGCGCGCCCCGAAGCTCGTCCGGAAGGTGTAGTCGGGGCCGAGCTGCGCGAGCGCCGTCGCGCCGGTGATGATCTTCTGGTTCGACGCCGGCATGAACAGCTTCGCCGCGTCGTGCGAGTAGAGCGTGTCGCCGGTGGCCGGATCGAGGATGAGGATCCCCCAGAACGCGTTCGCGAACTCCGGCGCGTCCACCGCGCTGTCGATCGACCGCCGCAGCGATGCGCGCTCGTCGACCCACGGCGCGGTCGCCGGCGCGGGAGTGGGCGTCGGCGTGAGTATGATCGGCGCGGCGCTGCTGCACGCGGCGACTGCGACGGTGACGAGCGGGAGCGAGAGACGGCGCATGAATGGGATGACGCTGGGTGATGTTCGGTGCACGCGGTGCGCGATCGCGTCAGTCGTCGCTCGAGTAGGTCGCGCTCAACGTCTCGTCCTCCGCGACGCGCACCGACGTCACCCGCACCGCGTCGCCGAGCGCGCGCTGCACCCGCTCGAGGATGAACCGCGCGAGATTCTCGCCGCTCGGCACGAGCTTCCCGTCCGCGAACTCGGGGATGTCGAGGTTGATGTTGCTGTGGTCGAAGCGGTCCTTCACCTCGGCACGCAGCACCCGGTCGAGCACCCCGAGATCGACGACGAAGCCCGTCGTCTCGTCGATCGTGCCGCGCACGGTGACGTCGCAGACGTAGCTGTGACCGTGGAAGTTGGGGCGCGCGCAGAGGCCGAAGGCGGCTTCGTTGCGTGCGTCGTCCCACTCGGGACGTCGATAGCGATGCGCCGCGGCGAAGGTCACGCGGCGAGTGAGCGTTGCGCTTGGCATCCGGAAAGAAAATGTCCGGCTCTCACGAGCCGGACAAGTCGCGCCGCGTCAATCGTTCAGCGATCGCCGCTGACGTCACGTCCTTCCGGTGTCGGGGAGTCGGGCGGATTCCACGCCGTCCCTTCGGCGATCGCATCCTGGACGTCGGTCGTCCCGTACAGCCTGTCGTCGAGGCTCTCCTGCACCTGCTCGACCTCCGGCGACATCGGCACCGGGCGGTCGCCGAGCAGCTTGCCCGCGCGCTCCGCCTCGTCCGCGAGATGCTCGTCGATGTCCTCGGGGCTGGTCCCGCGCCGGATCGGGTCGACGACGAGCTGGTTCTCGAACTGCTCGATGCCAAGGACGTCGGTCACCACGTGCTCGGCGATGCGCATCTCGGCTTCCGTCCCGATTCGTCCCGCGAGCGCGACCACGCCGTCCTCGACGACCACCGTGATGTCGTCCGCGTCCAGTCCCCGCTCGCCGTCGAGGTGCGACCGCACCAGCTGCCGCAGCTCGTCGTCGTTCAGGTCGTCGATGTCATGCAGGTCTTCGAAATCGCGCGCCATTGTTCTCTTGCTCCACGGGCATGAGTCTGCATGAAGAGCGAAGTGCTCTCCATGCGGGCGGCTACCGCAGGAAGCGATACGACAGGCCGAGCGTCAGCCCCGCGTTGTGCCGCCACCGCGACGCCGCGCTCCCGTACGGGAGAACCGCGGGCTACGTGGAGGAGATCGTGGCGAAGTACGAGCTCGGATACTTGATCGCGTACAGGTAGTCCGTCACGTCTCCGCGCACTTCCCAGCGCTCGAACCGGCCGCCCGGCACGTACCGGACGCCGCCGCCGAAGGTGAGTGCAAAGGTGGTGCCCGACGTTCCACCGAACTTGTAGTTGCCGACGTCCTGCGCTGGATGCACGTCCGACGCGACGCCGGCCCCGAACTGCACGAGCGGCACGAGCCGGTACCAGCTCCGCTGCCCCGTCAGATTCACGATCAACCCGATGTCGGCGAGCAGCAGCTCCGACGGTTTCTGCCCGAGCAGTCGCTTGCCCGCGGGCTGGCGCGGATCGATCACGTTTCGTTGTCCGCTCACCAGCGCCGTGCGCACCATGAACTGCGCCGGCCCCGCGAGGAGGAGGTCGTAGCGCAGCCCCGCCATCGGCGCGCTCCGCGGCGCGACTCCCGCCGGATCGAGCGCGGCGTTGAACCAGCCCGCGAAGGGCGTCACGCCCTGGCGGTAACCCACGTCGTGATAGGGACTGTGCGCCGGGTCGTATCCCACCTGCTGCGCCGCCGCAGGGCGCGCCAGCGCCAGCGCCGCGATCACCACACCTAACGTCGTTCGCTTCACGTGCGTGCTCCGTCCTGTCGGAGGTCGCGGCCGGTCATCTCGTTCGGCCGTTCGATGCCCAGCATCGAGAGAATTGTAGGTCCCACGTCGCAGAGCGCGCCACCGCTGCGCAGCGCCCGATCCCCGTCGGGGTCGATCACGAGGAAGGGCACCGGGTTCGTCGTATGCGCGGTGTGCGGCCCGCCGCTCGCAGGGTCGATCATCATCTCGCAGTTGCCGTGGTCCGCCGTGACGAGAAGACGCGCGCCCGCCTTCTCCGCCGACGCGAGCACCCGCGCCAGACACTCGTCCACCGTCTCCACCGCCTTGATCGTCGCCGGCAGCGAGCCGCTGTGGCCGACCATGTCGCCGTTCGCGTAGTTGGCGAGGATGAAATCGTGCTCGCGCTTCTCGATCGCGCCACACAGCACGTCCGTCACGCCGCGCGCGCTCATCTCGGGCGCGAGATCGTACGTCGCCACCTTCTGGCTCGGCACGAGCAGCCGCTCTTCACCCGGATACGGCGGTTCTACACCGCCGTTGAAGAAATAGGTCACGTGCGCGTACTTCTCGGTCTCGGCGGTGCGGAACATCGTCATGTCGTGACCGCTCACCACCTCCGCGACGATCTTCGCCATCGACTGCGGCGCGAACGCGACCGGCAGGTCGAAGGTCTGATCGTACTGCGTCATCGTCACGACGAAGAGCTTCGGCCGCTTCGAGACGTCGAACCCATCGAAGTCGGGAAGCGTCAACGCGCGCACGATCTGCCGCATGCGATCCGACCGGTAGTTCCAGCAGATCACCGAATCGCCGTCGCGCATCGGCGCGACCGGACCGCTCTCGTCGACAATCGTCACGGGGAGAATGAACTCGTCGGTCTTCCCCTCGTCGTACGACGTGCGCACCGCCGCGACCGGATCGCTCGCCGGCGGCGCGACGCCGTCCACCGCCGCCCGATAGAACTTCTCCGTGCGATCCCACCGCTTGTCGCGGTCCATCCCGTAGTAGCGACCGCCGAGGCTCGCGACGCGCGCGCGTCCCTTCGCCTTCGCGATCGTCTCCTCGAGATAGCCGAGCCCCGAGGTCGGAAGGGTGTCGCGCCCGTCCATGAGCGCGTGGATCGCCACCTTCTTCACCCCTTCGCGCTCCGCGAGATCGATCAGGGCGAAGAGATGCTGGTCGACGCCATGCACTCCGCCCTTGCCGATCAGTCCGAGCAGATGGAGCGTCCCGCCACTCTTCTTCACGCGGCGGCAGGCCTCGAGAAAGGCATCGTTCCGGAAGAACGATCCGTCCTTGATGGACTGCGAGATGCGCACGAGGTCCTGCATCACGACGCGTCCCGCGCCAAGATTCAGGTGTCCGACCTCGCTGTTGCCCATCTGCCCTTCGGGAAGTCCGACAGCGAGACCCGACGCGTCGAGCAGCGTGCGCGGCGCGCGCGCCCAGAGCGCGTCCCAAGTCGGCACTCGCGACAGCTTGATGGCGTTTCCTTCACGCTCTTCCCGATAGCCCCAACCGTCCAGCACGACCAGGACGACCGGTCGCCTGTTTCCTCGTGACATCTTTGCTCGCTCTCTTTGGCGTGGTAGATCCGGAGCCGACTGTGCTCAAATGTACCCGACCCCACGCGCACATGCGACGGACCGGGGCGATCGCGCGTTCGGCGCGATTTGCACTCCTGATCCTCGCCGTCGCCGTCGCTGCCGCCGGCCCCCGCGCCGCGGCGGCACAGGGCACCATCGAGCGGAGTACCGATCTCTTCGCTGCTCCGGGCCAACGTCCCGTCGCCTCCCTTCGCAAAGGCGCGCTCGTCGACACCGGCGTGAAGGAGGGCAGCTGGATCCAGGTCACCGTCGACGGATGGGTCGCGGCGCTCTTCCTTGGCGCGGCACGCGACTCCTTCGCCGTCACCATCAAGCCGGGCAATCCCGTCCGTCTCCGCGCCGACGCGGCGGCGAAGTCGGCGATCGTCGGCGACCTGCGCGCGGGGATGGGACTCGAGCAGGTCGAGCGGCGCGGGGCATGGGTCCACGTGCGACGCAGCGGCTGGGTCGCCAGCGCGAACATCACCCCGGCCCCCGCGACCGCCGCTCCCGCTCCGGCAAAGGCGGCGACCCAGGATCAGCCGCAGGCAGTGCCGGCGGGGCAGAGCGCTGCGCCGGAAGCGTCGACGCCGGCAGCTCAACGTCCCGCGCCCGCGCCCGACTCGACGCATGACGGCATCGTTCTGACGCCGGTCGCTCAGACGGCGCTCGCCTCCTCACCGGATGGCGAGCGAGTCGGCACCCTGCAGCCGGGGGCGCGGGCGACG
>JABFXM010000587.1 GCA_013361745.1 Gemmatimonadaceae bacterium
AAAATCCGCGGCTCTGTCGAAGCTGCCAGCAGAGCTCGTATGACGACGAGGACCAGCAGGACGACCGGTTCGACCTCGGCTCGGTGATGGTGCTCGGAGGCGCGCTCGTCGGTGGGGCGATCGGCTATGTGCTCACGCCACACAGATGGCGCGCGGTGGGGGTTTCGGTGCGCGGCGCAGTGGTCCCCGGAGGGGACGGAAACGCGGCTGCATCGTTAGGCATCCGGATGCCCTTTTCGCTCGCCCGGAGCCGGCGGTGATCAACTCGCCCTTGCGCTCACGGGGCGGCGTTCTGTATCATGCGGACCCGAACCAGATCTCCGCCGAAACACCAATGATCCTCGCGTCGCTCGTTCTCCTCTCGCTTCTCGCCCTCTCCGTCTCGCTTACGGAGCTTACCGGCGTGCGAGGGAGACTGGCGATGTAACACCGACATCGACCGCGTCTCCTCCGCACGGGAGGGGACGCGCGCTTCTCGATACGCCGCGGCCCGTCCCACACCGGACGGGCCGCGGTCGCTTTCCCCCCATCGAGAGGCGACATGCGATCGAACACGATCAAGCGCGGAATGGCGCGCGCGCCGCACCGCAGCCTGCTGCGCGCGACGGGCCAGGTGAAGGACGGCGAGTGGGACAGGCCGTTCATCGCGGTCTGCAACTCGTACGTCGACATCGTGCCCGGCCACGTGCACCTCCAGGCGTTCGGGAAGGCGGTGAAGGACGCCATCCGCGCCGCGGGGGGAATCCCCTTCGAGTTCAACACGATCGGCGTCGACGACGGGATCGTGATGGGACACGACGGGATGCACTACTCCCTTCCCTCGCGCGAGTTGATCGCCGACTGCGTCGAGACCATGGTCCGCGCGCACTGCTTCGACGGGATGGTCTGCATCCCGAACTGCGACAAGATCGTGCCGGGGATGCTCATGGGCGCGGCGCGCGCGGACGTGCCGACGATCTTCGTCTCCGGCGGACCGATGGCGGCGGGGGTGGACTCGCAGGGGCGGAAGATCGATCTCATCTCGGTCTTCGAGGGCGTCGGCCAGCGCGCGGCGGGAACGATCGACGACGCGCGGCTGCTCGAGCTGGAGCGCAACGCCTGCCCCGCGTGCGGGAGCTGCAGCGGGATGTTCACCGCGAACTCGATGAACTGTCTCTGCGAGGCGATCGGGCTCGCGCTTCCCGGCAACGGGTCGATCCTCGCGACGTCGCCGGCGCGCCAGGACCTCGCTCGCCGCGCCGCCGAGCATCTGATGCGCATGGTGCGCGACGACGTGACCTTCCGCGACATCGTGACGGCGGACGCGATCGACAACGCGGTCGCGCTCGACGTCGCGATGGGCGGCTCGACGAACACGGTCCTCCACGTCCTCGCGCTCGCGAACGAATCGGAGGTCGAGTATCCGCTCGCCCGCTTCAACGAGGTCGCCGAACGCACGCCGCACCTCGCGAAGGTGTCGCCGGCATGGGATGGCGACCGACAGTGGCACATGCAGGACGTCCATCGCGCGGGCGGGATCTCCGCGATCCTCGGCGAGCTCTCGCGCAAGCCGGGGACGCTGCACCTCGGCGCCCGCACGGTCACAGGCGTCACGCTCGGCGAGTCGATCGCGGGCACCGCGACGACCGATCCCGAATGCATCCGGCCGATCGACGATCCGCACTCGGAACGTGGCGCCCTCGCGGTGCTCTTCGGATCGCTCGCGCCCGAGGGCGCGGTGATCAAGGTCGGGGCCGTGTCGCAGCACGAGATGAAGTTCCGCGGACCGGCGCGTGTCTTCGAGAGCGA
This sequence comes from Gemmatimonadaceae bacterium, assembly GCA_013361745.1. GTDB lineage: Bacteria > Gemmatimonadota > Gemmatimonadetes > Gemmatimonadales > Gemmatimonadaceae > JABFXC01. The sequence continues at coordinate 1,789 of JABFXM010000587.1, forward strand.
GGAGGCGGCGACCGTCGCGGCGCGCGCGGGCGGGATCCACGCGGGGGATGTCGTGATCGTGCGCAACGAGGGACCGCGCGGGGGACCGGGGATGCGCGAGATGCTCGCGTTGACGAGCCTCCTCAAGGGGATGCCAATCGGCGACTCCGTCGCGCTGATCACCGACGGCCGCTTCTCCGGCGGCACGCGGGGGCTCTGCATCGGCCACGTGTCGCCGGAAGCGGCCGAGGGCGGAGCGATCGGCCTCGTGCGAGAGGGAGACATGATAGCGATCGATCTCGTCGCGCGCCGGCTCGACCTCGAGGTGAGCGCCGAGGATTTGGCGCGCCGCGCGGAGTCGTGGAGCGCGCCGCCGCGCCGCTTCACGCGCGGCTGGCTCGCGCGCTACGCGGCGCTGGTGACGAGCGCGCACACAGGTGCCGTGCTCCGCGTCCCGGGAGCCGCCCCGTCGCACGCGCCGAACGCGATACCCAGCTACGCCGCACCATGCGCCACCACCTTCGCCGGAGCCGACCGATGAACGCCCCCGCCTCGACCGACGGCAGCACGCGCACTGGCGCACAGATACTCTGCGAGGCGCTGATCCGGCAGGGCGTCGATGTGATCTTCGGGATCCCGGGAGGCGCGATCATGCCCTTCTATCACGCGCTCCCCGAATACGCCGACCAGCTGCACCATGTGCTCTGCCGTCACGAGCAGGGCGCGGGGCACGCCGCCGAGGGGTACGCGCGAGCGAGCGGGCGCGTCGGCGTCTGCGTCGCGACGAGCGGGCCGGGCGCGACCAATCTCGTCACCCCGATCGCGGACGCGTGGATGGACTCCTCGCCGCTCGTGGCGATCACGGGCCAGGTCTCGAGCGCGCTGCTCGGCACCGATGCGTTCCAGGAGACGGACATCATCGGGATCACCGTCCCGATCACGAAGCACAGCTACCTCGTGCGCGACGCGCGCGAGATCCCGCGCGTGATCGCCGAGGCGTTCCACATCGCGTCGACGGGGCGCCCCGGACCGGTGCTCGTGGACGTGACCAAGGATGCGCAGCAGTCGAGCGTCGTTCCGGACTGGGACGTCAGGCTCGACCTCCCCGGCTACGCGGACCGTCGCAGCGCGGAGATCGACGGCGACGCGATCGCACGCGCCGCCGCGATGCTCGCCTCCGCGCAGCGGCCGCTGATCCTCGCGGGCAACGGGGTGATCCAGTCGGGCGCCGCGGCGGAGCTGCGTGCGCTCGCCGAGCGAACCGGGATCCCGGTGATCACGACCCTTCACGGGCTCGGCGCCTTCCCGCACGATCATCGCCTCAACCTCGGCATGCCGGGGATGCACGGCTGGGTGCACGTCAATCGGGCGATCCAGCGTTGCGACGTGCTGCTCAACGTCGGGAGTCGCTTCGACGATCGCGTGACGGGGAAGGCGTCGACCTTCGCGCCGCACGCATCGGTGATTCACGTCGACGTCGACCCGTCGGAGATCGGGAAGCTCGTCCCGGTGGCGGTGGGCGTCGTCGGCGACGCGCGGGCGGCGCTGTCGGCGCTGTTGCGGGCGATTCCCGGTGAGCCCGATGCCGCACGGCTCGACGACTGGCACGCCGAGGTGCGCGCGCTGCGCGAGACGTTCGAGCCGCGGCAGTCGTATCGCCGCCGGCCCGACACGACCACGCTGCAGCCGCACGACGTCTGCGCGGCGCTCAACGCCGCGCGACAGCGTCGCGGTCCGAGCCGCGTCGTGACCGACGTCGGCCAGCACCAGATGTGGACGGCGCAGCTGCTCGACTGGCAGCGGCCGCGGACGCACATCACGAGCGGCGGTTCGGGGACCATGGGCTTCGCCGTGCCCGCAGCGTTAGGCGCCGCGGTCGCGCTCCCCGACGAGACGATCTGGGTCGTCGTCGGCGACGGCGGCTTCCAGATGACCAACCAGGAGCTGGCGACGATGGCGCAGGAGGGGATCACGAACGTGAAGATCGCCATCGTGAACAACGGCTACCTCGGCATGGTGCGCCAGTGGCAGCAGCTGTTCGAGGGAAAGCGCTACAGCGGCACGCCGCTGAGCGGTCCCGACTTCGCGAAGCTCGCCGAGGCGTACGGCGTGCGCGGGATGACCGTCGAGCGCGTCGACGAGGCGGACGCCGCGGTGGAGGAAGCGTGGGCGCACCCGGGCGTGGTCGTCGTCGACTTCCGTGTGGAGCGGGAGGCGAACGTGTTCCCGATCGTCCCGCAGGGGCGCAGCATCGGCGAGATGATGGTCGACCCGCACACGCACGTCCCCGCGCCCGCGTACGCGGCGAGGCCATGATGCAAGCCGTCACGCGGCACACGCTCGTCGTCGAGCTGCACGACCGTCCCGGTGCGCTCTATCGCGCGGTGGGACTGATTCGACGACGCGACTACAATGTCTCGAGCCTCATCGTCGGCGCGACGGGAGATTCGGAGACGAGCCGGATGGTCATCGTCGTCGAGGCGGCGGACGTCCATCAGGTCGTGCAGCAGTTCACGCGCCTCGTCGACGTGCTCTCCGTCGTCGAGATCCCGTACGAGGAAGCCCTGCTCGATCACTTCGCGGCCGTCATGCGCCGCTTCGAACATTCACCAGCCGCACCCCACACCGAGGAGCCCAGCCGATGACCACGCTCTACTACGACGCCGACGCCGACCTTCACCGCCTCGACGGCCGCCGCGTGGCGATCATCGGCTACGGCAGCCAGGGACACGCGCACGCACTCAACCTTCGCGACTCGGGCGTCGACGTGCGCGTCGGCTTGCCGGCGAGCTCGCGCAGCCGCAAGTCGGCGGGCGCGGAGGGCCTCCGCGTCCTCACGCCGGACGAGGCAGCGCGCGAGGCGGACTTCATCGTCATCCTGACGCCGGACCACACCCAGCGCGCGGTGTACGAGGAATCGGTCGCGCCGCATCTCGGCTCGGGCAAGACGCTCCTCTTCGCGCACGGCTTCAACATCCGCTTCGGGGAGATCACGCCGGGCCCGGGGATCGACGTCATCCTCGTCGCGCCGAAGGCGCCGGGGCACCGTGTCCGCGAGCTGTACGCCGAGGGCGCGGGCGTACCGGCGCTCGTGGCCGTGCACCAGGACGCGTCCGGACACGCGCTCGACGACGCGCTCGCGTACGCGAAGGGGATCGGCTCGACGCGCGCCGGCGTGCTGCAGACGAGCTTCGCCGAGGAGACGGAGACGGACCTCTTCGGCGAGCAGGCGGTGCTCTGCGGCGGCGCGGCGGCGCTCGTGAAGGCGGGCTTCGAGACGCTGGTTTCGAACGGGTACCAGCCGGAGATCGCGTACTTCGAGTGCCTGCACGAGCTCAAGCTGATCGTCGACCTGATGTATCGCGGCGGGTTGAACTACATGCGCCACTCGGTCTCCGACACCGCGGAGTACGGTGACTACAACGCGGGCGATCGCATCGTCACCGCGGAGACGAAGCGCGAGATGCAGAAGCTGCTCGACGAGGTACGCGACGGTTCGTTCGCGCGGCGCTGGATCGACGAGAACCGCACGGGCCGGCCGACCTTCGCGGCGCGACGCGCGTCGGAGTCGGCGCACCAGATCGAGCGCGTGGGGCGCGCGATGCGGCGCATGATGCC
>JABFXM010000465.1 GCA_013361745.1 Gemmatimonadaceae bacterium
ACCCACCCCGTAGTTTCAACGAGTCCCGCCCCGCCTTCACTCCCACACACCCGTAGCATGCGCCGTTTCATCGTCCCCCTCGCCGCCCTCGTCGCGGCATCGTCCCTCGGAGCGCAGTCGCCCGCCGCGCTCACTCCCCACCAGCAGCTCGCGCGCGCCGTCTACCAGCAGCTCGTCGAGATCAACACCGTCGATTCCGTCGGCTCGGTGACGAACGCGGCGCGCGCGATGGCGGCGCGCTTTCGCGCCGCCGGCTTCCCCGCGAAGGACGTGCAGATCCTCGTCCCGCCCGGCAAGCCGACGAAGGGCAACCTCATCGTCCGCTACCACGGCCGCGGCTCCGCAGGCGGCGCGAGCGCGAAGAAGCCGCTGCTCCTGCTCGCGCACCTCGACGTCGTCGCCGCGAAGCGCGCCGACTGGCCGCGCGATCCCTTCGTCATGCGTGAGGAGAACGGCTACTTCCTCGGCCGCGGCGTCGCCGACGACAAGGCGATGGCATCGATCTTCGTCGCGAACCTGCTGACGATGAAGAGGGAGGGATTCGTCCCCGACCGTGACATCATCCTCGCCCTCACCGCGGACGAGGAAGGCGGCGACGCGAACGGCGTCGAGTGGCTCGTCACGACGCACAAGCCGCTCATCGACGCGGCGTACGCGCTCAACGAAGGAGGCGGCGGCTCGCTCGACGGCGACAGGCCGCTCCTCAACTCGATCCAGGCGGCCGAGAAGGTGCCGGTGAACTTCTCGCTCACGACGACGAACCCCGGCGGCCACTCGAGCGTCCCGCGTCCGGACAACGCGATCTACGAGCTCGCGGCGGGCCTGACGAAGCTCGCGCAGTTCCAGTTTCCGGTCGCGCTCAACGAGGTGACGCGCCCCTTCTTCGAGCGCACGGCGAGCGTCGAGCCGCGGGCCGAGATGGCGGCGGCGATGCGCGCGCTCAGCGCGAACCCGAACGACTCGAGCGCCGCGGCGACGCTGTCGAAGGACCCGCGCTACGCCTCGATGCTCCGCACGAGCTGCGTCGCGACGCGCCTCTCCGGCGGCCACGCCTACAACGCGCTCCCGCAGACGGCGAGCGCGAACGTGAACTGCCGCATCGTCCCGACGTCGAGCGCCGAGGAAGTGATGGCGACGCTGGCGCGTGTCGTCGCCGACACCGGGATCAAGATCGGCTACACCGTCCCGAACACGGAGAAGTTCGGCGCTGCGCCGAGCCCGATCGAGCCCGAGCTCCTCGCGGCGACGACCGCGCTCACGAAGCAGATGTGGGGCGACATCCCGGTGATCCCGACGATGTCCACCGGCGCGACCGACGGCCGCTTCCTCCGCGCCGCCGGGATCCCGACGTATGGCGTGAGCGGGATCTTCAGCTCGCCCGGCGAGACGAACGCCCACGGCCGCGACGAGAAGCTGCGGGTGAAGTCATACTATGAGGGACTGGCCTTTCTCGATGCGCTCGTGAGGCAGCTGGCGCGGGCGCACGGAGATGTGACGTCCTGAAACTGCGGGGTGGGTGCCGTTTGAAAAAGCGGGGCGGGGGGCGGGAGAAACTACCCATAAGGACTGAGGCCGACTGCGGCGCCTAACGGCGCCGCGCGTCGGCCTCTTCATTCGATGGTGCGGGTCGGCCTGGTCGCGGGTCGCGTGGGGGTCCGTCAGTCGGCCGCCATCGCGCGATGGGTGGTCGAGGACACCGAGGTGCTGAGGCTCGTGAGAACAGCAATGCCTTCAGGCAGTTCTCGAGACTCTCAGAGCCTCGGCCATCTCCCTGCCAATCGCGCGATGCTGGAATGCCCGCCGAGCCCCCACGCGACCCGCGACGAAGCGACGGTCAGCCGACAGTCCCTCGCCCCGCCGTTTCAAAGGCGTCCAGCTTTCATTTCCTTCACCGCGTAGTCACACGCCCGCGCCGTCAGCGCCATGTACGTGATCGACGGGTTCACGCACGAGGAGCTCGTCATCGCCGATCCGTCCGTCACGAACAGATTCGGGACGTCGTGCGCCTGGTTGTACGCGTTCAGCACCGACGTCTTCGGGTCGCGCCCCATGCGCGCGGTGCCCATCTCGTGAATCCCCAGCCCGGGCTCGGCGCCGAGGCCGCCGTTGTTCGGGAAGTTGTCGTAGGTCGTGACGTTCTTGCATCCCGCGGCCTCGAGCATCTCCGCCGCCGATGCGGCCATGTCCTTGCGCATCGCCAGCTCGTTCGGGCCCCAGCTGCAGTCGATCTTGAGGATCGGGATCCCGTACTCGTCGGTCTTGTCGCTCAGCGTCACCACGTTGTCGGGACGCGGCAGGCACTCGGCGAAGCCGGTGAGTCCCATCGACCAGTTGCCCGGCTCGCGCAGCGCGCGCTTGAGCTGCACGCCGAAGCCCGGCTGCGAGCCGCCGCGTCCCCAGCCGGCGCGACTCGCTCCGCCCTGATAGCCGAAGCCGCGGATGTAGTCGCTGCGCTTCGTTTTCTCGTCGCCGAGGTTGCGGAAGCGCGGGATGTAGATCCCGTTCGGGCGATTGCCCTGGTAGTAATGGTCCTTCAGCCCGACGATGTCGGCGCGGGCGCCGGCCTGGAAGTGGTGGTCCATCAGGTGCTGGCCGAGCACCCCGCTCGAGTTGGCGAGCCCGTTCGGGAAGCGTGCCGATTTCGAGTTGAGGAGGATGCGCGTCGTGCCTAACGTCGAGGCGTTGACGAAGACGATCTTCGCCCGGTACTCGCGCTCCTCCTTCGTGTTCGCGTCGATGACGCGGACGCCGGTGACGCGGTTCTTCGCCTCGTCGTAGAGCACCGAGTGCACGACCGCGTTCGGCACGATCGTCAGCCGTCCCGTCTTCTGCGCCGCGGGGAGCGTCGACGACTGGCTCGAGAAGTAGGAGCCCGTCGAGCAGCCACGCTCGCAGGGACCGCAGTAGTGACAGGCGGCGCGCCCGTTGTGGTTCTCGGTGAGGATCGCGACGCGGCCGATGGTGACATGGCGGCCGGGGATGTTCTTCTCGATCCCGCGCTTCACGAACTTCTCCCCCGCGTTCATCTCCATCGGCTTCAGGAACTCGCCGTCGGGGAGCTGCGGGAGGCCGAGCTTCTCGCCGCTGACGCCGATGTGCTTCTCGACGTAGCTGTACCAGGGCGCGATGTCCGCGTAGCGGATCGGCCAGTCGACGGCGACGCCATCGCGCTCGTTCGCGGTGAAATCGAGGTCGCTCCAGCGATAGACCTGGCGTCCCCAGATGAGCGACTTCCCGCCGACCTGGTCGCCCTGGATCCAGGTGAAGGGCTTCGCTTCCTCGTACGGGTTCTTCGTGTCCTTCATGAAGAAGTGCTTGTTGCTCTCGCGGAACTGGCCTGTGCGCGCCTGCACCTGGTAGTCCTCGGAGCCCTGCACCTCCGGATTGATGCGTCGGTCGTGGAGCGGGAACTCCCAGTTGGGCTTGTGCTCGGTGATGTAGTCGCGGCCGTGCACGACGTTGCGTCCGCGCTCGACGACGAGCACGCGCAGCCCCTTCTCCGTGAGCTCCTTCGCCGCCCACCCGCCGCTGATTCCCGACCCGACGACGATCGCGTCGTACTCGTCGGCCTTCGTATGAATGAACATCTCTCGCTTCTCCTCGGATCTATGCGCGGTCAGGCCCACTCACGGTCGCCCGTGTGGTAGGGCATGTCGCCCTTCCAGATTCCCATCGGATTGACGTGCAGCTCCTGCGTCGCCCCCGGCTGCGAGGTGTAGTAGCCGACGAGGGTGACTTCCTTGAGGCGGCGCCAGAACCAGCCCGACGCGATCTCCGTCTTCACTTCCTCGGTCGCGCCGTCGACGTCGGCCGCGGTGGGCTGCGCGAGCGAGCCCGTGCCCCCGCTCCCGGGGCCGACCTGCGGATCGCGCGGCAGCGGCTCCTGCTTCTTGGCCTGCTGCGCGATCATCCCGCCCGCGGGATACGCCTCGTGATCCATCTCCGTGAGGATCGCGATCTGCTGGGCGCGCGTCGTGGCGACGAACTTCTTCTTGTGCTTGCGCAGGGCGCGGACGTCGACGCCCCGCAACCCGGCGAGGATGCGGTTCCGCTCGGGCGCGCGGTAATGATCGGTAAGCAGGTCGTCGAAGAAGCGCGGCACGCCCGCGTCCTTCGCGCCCGGCGTGTCGGTGCGCGGGATGATGTGCTCGACGAGCGCCGTCGCGAGCGCGAGCTGGTCGGCGGTGAGGGTGCGCGGAGTCCAGGAGGCATCCGGTTGTTGGTTGCCAGTCTCCAGTTGCCAGGCGAATGCGTTCTCCGCCATCGCGCCCGCGACGGTGCTCGCGGCCAGGGTGCCGCCGAGGAAGATCGCGACGCGCTGGAGCGCCTCGCGTCTCGTGATCTGCTGTTGCATCTCCATCGTGATCCTTCGGGTGGGTGACTACGGGGAGGGTGAATCAGACGGTGCAGAGATCCACCGCCGCGCGGAGCGAGGCGAGTGGATCGCGCGTCGGCACGAACTCGTGGGCGAGGAAGCCGGTGAAGCCGGCGTCGGCGATGGCGCGCGCGACCGCGCGGTAGTTCAGCTCCTGCGAGTCGTCGATCTCGTGGCGGCCGGGGACGCCGCCGGTGTGGAAGTGACCGATCTCCGCCAGGTGCTCGCGCACCGTGCGGATCACGTCTCCTTCCATGATCTGCATGTGGTAGATGTCGTAGAGGAGCTTCACGCGCGGCGAGCCGACCCCCCGCATCACCGCCGCGCCGAAGGCGGTGTGGTCGCCCTGATAATCCTTGTGATCGACCTTGCTGTTGAGGAGCTCGACGCAGACGGTGACCTTCTGCTCCTCGGCGAGGGGCGCGATCTTCTTCAACCCTTCGACGCAGTTGGCGATCCCCTCCTCGTCGCTCTTCCCCTTCCGGTTGCCGAACATCGTGATGACGTTAGGCACCCCTTCCTTCGCGGCGCGAGGGATCGTCGCCTCGAGCTCGCGGAGCAGCATCGCGTGGTTCGCCCGGTCGTTGAAGCCGGTGGCGATGAAGTCGTCGCGCGTCGCCGGATAGCCCATCGAGGGGACGAGCCCCGCGTCGCGAACCACGGCCCACTCCTCGGGCTGGAGGAGATCGATCCCCGCGAGTCCCATCGCCTTGCAGGCGCGCGCGAACTCGGGGAGCGGGATCTTTCCATAGGGCCAGCGCGAGACCGATTGCTTGAGTCGGCCGGCCGCGGGTCGCTCCTCGCTGATCGCCGCCGCGCAGGCGGTCCCGGCGGTGGATAGCGCGAGCGCGCCGACGGTACCCGCCGAGGCGAGCAGCATCGCGCGACGAGAGAGGTCGCGGGAGTGAGGCATGGCCGCGAATGTGAGGGCGGGACGTGGAGGGTGCAAGAGCGATCGTCGCCTCGCCGCGGCTGCTCGCGCTGTGCGCGGGGA
>JABFXM010000526.1 GCA_013361745.1 Gemmatimonadaceae bacterium
GCGATGACCTGGGCCGTCGTGATCCCGCCGAAGAAGCGGTCGTCCTTCGCGCGGAAGAACTCGACGACGAACCGCTCGAGACCCGCGAGCACGCAGTACACCCCGAACAGCCAGCCCTCTGCATGCCGGTGATCGCGCAGCCGCCAGAGGACGCCGAAGAGGATCATCGCCATCGTGATCTCGTAGAGCTGCGTCGGATGCACGCCGACCACCATGTCGGGGGGCATCGTCGCCGGGAACTGCACGTGGAAGAGGCGCGACATGATGCCGACCGTGCTCGGCGGCGCACCGTTCGGGAACGCGACGGCGAGGAAGCCGTCCCACGGGCGGCCGTAGTCGTCGCCGACCGCCCAGCATCCCGTGCGGCCCACCGCGTACGCCGCCATCACCGCCGGACCGCCGACGTCGGCGACGCGCGGAACGTTCATCCCCTTCCACTTCACCATCGCGAGCACCGCGAGCGTCCCGCCGATCAGACCGCCCCAGAAGACGAAGCCGGCTCGCTGCAGCAGCGCGTGCGGGTCGCCGGTGAGGATCACGTAGTAGAGCTTCGCGCCGAGCAGCCCGCCGATCACCGCGGCGAAGATGAGATCGCCCACGGGCGCGGGGTCGTAGCCGCGGCGCTCCGTCTCCACCTGCGCGACGTGCTGCGCGACCACGAACGAGAGGAACATCGCCAGCCCGAACCCGGTGATCTCGAGCGGACCGAGTGGATAGCTGAACGGCTGGACGACGGTGGGCGAGGCGAGGATCATGCGGCGATCATCCCGGGAATGGGCTGTGAGGCGTAGGCATTGAGGTCCAGCGCGGCGCGCTCCCCGCGCTCGAACCTGAACAGTCCGGCGCGGGCGATCATCGCCGCGTTGTCGGTCGCGAGTCGCACGCTCGGCGCGTACACCTTCGCGTCGAGCGGCTGTACCCGCTCGGCGACGCGCGCGACGAGCGTGCGATTGCAGGCGACCCCGCCACCGAGCACGACGCGCGTGCGGCCTTGGAGGCGCGCCGCACGATACGTCTTCTCGGCGAGCGTGTCCACCAGCGCGTCCTGGAACGCCGCAGCGATCGCGGCGCGCATGGTCGCGTCCGGATCGGCGCCGCTCTCCGGCCGCGGCGGCAGGGCGCGCTCGCGCACCGTGTGCAGCACCGCCGTCTTCAACCCGCTGAAGGAGACGTCGAAGTAGTCGGCATCCCCGGGCTGCTGGTCGCGGCGCGTCATCGGACGCGAGAAGCGAAGTGGGTTCTCACCAGTCATGGTACCCGCGAGCGCCTCGATGTGCCGTCCACCGGGGTAGGGAAGGCCGAGCAGCTTCGCGACCTTGTCGAAGGCCTCGCCCGCCGCGTCGTCGCGCGTCGCGCCGAGCAGGCGATAACTCCCCCACTCCGGAACGTCGAGGAGGAGCGTGTGCCCGCCGCTGACGAGGAGCGCCGTGAACGGCGGCACCGCCTCCGGGTGCTCGATCGCCGTCGCGAAGAGGTGGCCTTCCATGTGGTGCACGCCGACGAGCGGCTTCCCCGCGCCGAAGGCGAGCGACTTCGCGAAGCTCACCCCGACGAGCAGCGCGCCGACGAGCCCGGGCGCATTCGTCACCGCGACCGCGTCCACGTCCCGCATCGAGACGCGCGCCTCGCGCAGCGACTGCTCGACCACGGGAACGATCGCGGTGAGGTGCGCGCGCGACGCGATCTCCGGAACGACGCCGCCGAAGACGCGATGCACGTCCTGCGAGAGGATGACCAGCGACTCGAGCGCGGTCGCGTCCCCGCTCCCTGCGAGCACCGCCGCCGACGTCTCGTCGCAGGAGGTCTCGATCGCGAGGATGCGCGTCATGGCGCCGGACGCTCGACGTCGGTCGCCGTGTCCGCGGGAGCGATCGGCGCGACGTGCTGCACGCGAAGCGTCAGGACGCGCGGGCGCACGTCGCGCACCACCGCGTTCACTCCCGCCGGGAGATCGACGTCCGCCGGTCCGAGCTCGACGCGCACGCTGTCGCGCATCCCCGTGCGCACGCGTCGCACGATCACCGGCTGCGCGTTGTAGAGCTTGAGCAGCTCGCGTCCGCTGCCGAGCACCAGCGCGCGCACCGAGGGCAGATCGCCGGCGACGACGACGCCGCTGTCGAGCGCGGGCGTGAAGCGGACGTTCACGATCTCCTGCGTCGGCTCCTCCGCGCTGACGACCAGCCAGAGCACGATCGCGAAGAAGAGCGCGGCGAGCTTGAGCGGAAGCCGTTCGGTGAAGGCGGTGCGCAGGGAGCGCTGCAGCGCGTTGCGCACGGCGGGTGTCATCGCGCGACGTCCTCGGCGAGCAGCTGCGCGACCAGCGCGCGCGTCCCCTCCGAGCTCCAGTCCGTCGCGCCGATGATCTTCTTGCGGATGACGCCATCCTTTCCGAGGACGAACGTCTCCGGCACGCCGGTGGTCTGGTAGGCGTGCTGGATCTGGTGCGTCGGATCCTGCAGGATCTCGAAGGTGAGGCCGAGGTTGCGGGCGAACTCGCGCACCGCCTGCTGCGATCCCGGATCGTCGACGCTCACCGCGACGACCTTGAGGCCGCGCGGGCCGAACTCGCGGTGCAGCTTCTCGATCGAGGGCATCTCGGCGCGGCATGGCGCGCACCAGGTCGCCCAGATGTTGAGCAGCACGACCTGCCCACGATAGCTGGCGAGCGATTTCGCGCGCGCGCCGTCGGCGACGACGCTCGAGGTGAAGCTGTCGCTCGGCGCCGCGGGATAGATCGGCTCGAGGAGGGGCGACGCCTTGAAGTCGGGCGCCTTCTCGCCGACGCTCACCGGAAAGAGCTCGTCGCGCATCGTGTGCGTCGCGACGAAGAGTCCTCCCGCGAGCAGCGCGACGACGCCGAGGACGATTCCCCACTGCTGGCGAACGGTCACGCGCGCTCCATCGTCAGCCGTCGCAGCGCGGCGATCTCGCCGGCGAGATCCTTCGCCGAGAACACCGCGTGCCCCGCGACGAAGGTGTCCGCTCCCACCTTCCGTGCCGCGGCGATCGTGTCGCGGTTGATGCCGCCATCCACCTCGAGCGCGGCGCCGCTGCGCGCCTCGTCGAGCATCCGCCGCGCGCGGGCGATCTTGTCGATGGAGTGCGGGATGAACTTCTGCCCGCCGAAGCCGGGGTTCACCGTCATCACGAGCAGCAGGTCGACGTCGGCGAGCACGTCCTCGACCATCGCCAGCGGCGTTCCGGGATTGAGCGCGACCCCCGCCTTGCACCCGAGCTCGCGGATGCGCACGAGCTGCCGCTGGAGGTGCGGCGCCGCCTCGGCGTGGATCGTCATCGTCGTCGCCCCCGCCTTCGTGAAGTCGTCGAAGTAGCTCTCCGGCTCGACCACCATGAGGTGCACGTCGAGCGGCAGCTTCGTCAGCCGCCGCACCGTCTCGATCACCTTCGCGCCGAAGGTGAGGTTCGGCACGAAGCGTCCATCCATGACGTCGACGTGCAGCCAGTCCGCGCCCCCCGCCTCGCACCGAGCCACCTCCTCCGCGAGTCGTGCGAAGTCGGCGCTGAGGAGCGAGGGGGCGATCTTGGTTGTCATGGCTCTAAGTTAGCGGTGCGGACCGGCTTCGTCTCGGCTGTGGCTGGAAGCTGGAGGCTGGAGGCTGGAGGCTGGAGGCTGGAGGCTGGAGGCTGGAGGCTGTTGGCGACTACGGAGCCGCGGCCGCGTTCGCGGTTGCGCAGTCGCCTCCTGCTTCCAGCGTACAGCCTCCAGCCCCCAATCCCGTCTACGGATTCACGATCCCGATCCCCGCCGAGAGCCTCAGCCCGACGCCGCTCCCCGAGGGCACCGTTCGTCCCGCGGATGGATTCATCGAGACGACGGTGCCCGCGGGGGCGGTGGAGGCGGAATCGAGGCCGCTGCCGGAGACGACGAGGCCGAGCTGCTCGAGCGCCGAGCGCGCGTCGGCGTAGGATCGGCCGACGACGTTAGGCAGGACCACCGACGCCGGGCCGCCGCTGAGCACCAGGGCGACCGGGCCCGCCGGCGCCTTGCCGCCGCCGGCGGGGTTGCTCGAGAGCACGGTGCCGCGCGGCGAGTCGCTCGGCTGCTGCGTCACCGTGCCGACGGAGAAGCCCGCGTCCTCGAGCGCCTGCTCGGCGTCGCGGCGCGACATCCCCTTGGTGTCCGGGACCGCCTGCTCGCGCTGGCCCGAGCTCGTCGTGATCGTCACCGTCTCGCCGGCGTGGCTGATCGTCCCACCGAGTGGACTCTGCTCGATGATCGATCCCGCCGGCGCCCCCGCGCTCGGCCGCGCTCCACCCTGCGTGAGACGGAGCCCGAGCTTGGCGAGCCGCCGCGTCGCGTCGTCCACCGTCATTCCGGTGAGGCTCGGCACGGTGACGTCGTCGTGGCTCCCGCCGCCGGGAAAGACCGCGACCGCGATCACCACGTACGCCGAGGCGAAGCCGAGCGCCGCGGCGACGAGGTACGGCATCGCGTGGCGCATCCCCGTGCGGAAGCTCATCGCTCGCTCACTCCCTCGTCAGCGCGCAGCGCGGCGGAGTCGGGCCGCGAACGACCCGTCGGTGCCGTGGCGCTGCGGCAGCACGCGGAGGCGTCCCGCGTCGAGCACCGCGTCGGGGACGACGCCGTTAGGCGGTGGCTCGAGCGACCACTCCGGATTGTCGGCGAGGAAGCTCTCGATCTGCTCGTCGTTCTCCTCCGGCTCGAGGGAGCAGGTGCTGTAGACGAGGAGCCCGCCCGGCCGCACCGCGGTCGCCGCGGCGCGCAGGATCGACCGCTGCAGCGCGCCGAGCACCGCGAGGTCCGCGATCTTCAGCCGCCAGCGCGCGTCGGGGTGACGGCGGAAGGTCCCGGTGCCGGTGCAGGGCACGTCGATGAGGACGCCGTCCACGTCGCGCACCGCGGGGAAGCGCGCGTCGCCAACCGCGAGGTCGATGTTGCGCGCCTCCAGGCGCATCACGTTCTGGCGCACGCGCGCGAGCCGCCCGATGGAGGCGTCGGAGGCGATGACGCGTCCCGCCGTGCGCGACAGCTCGATCGCCTTTCCGCCCGGCGCGGCGCAGACGTCGGCGATCGTCGCGCCGCTCGCGAAGCAGGCGTATCGCGTGACGAGCGTCGACGCGGGATCCTGGACGTGAAACAGGCCCTGCTTGTACGCCCCGAGCTCGGTGAGCCCGATCTGCGGCGTCGCGATCGTGATGCTGTCGGGGACGAGCGGCGCGTCGGCGACGTGGACGCCGGCCGACTCGAGCGTCGCCTCGAGCTGCTCGCGCACGACGTGCCACGGGCGGGCGACGATCGGCGCCTCGAGGTTGTTCGCGGCGAGAAGCCGCCGCGTCTCGTCGGCGCCCCACCGCCCGACCCAGCGCGCGACCAGCCAGCGC
>JABFXM010000458.1 GCA_013361745.1 Gemmatimonadaceae bacterium
CCTTGATCCCGCGTCCGTCCTTCGGACGGGGTGGCGCGTTCGTCTCGGCGACGAGCACGTCGCCGTCGGGGAGAACGTAGAGCCAGCGCGGATGATCGAGACCGCGCGCGAAGGCGGCGACGCGCGTGCCGGGCGCGGCGACGGGCGTGACGCCGGCGGGCCACCCCTTCGCTTCCGCGACATGAACCGTCGGGATGAGCGCGTGCTCGGGAGGCGGCAGCTGCGGCGTGGGACCGACGCCGGCGGAGACGGGGAGCTTCGCCGCTCCGCCGCAGGCGGCGAGTACCGCGCACATGGCGAGCGACGGCCAGCGTGGGGTGAGCGTGGAGGAAGTGCCTCTCATGCCACGGGCGATCCAGGAATCACGCCGCGCCGCGGCGGCGAGCGTTAGGCAGCGACGGCGATGAGGCGGCTCGCGCCGAGCGCCTCGCCGAGGACCTTCACGCCCGTCTTGTCCTGATCGACCGGATTCACGATCACCGCGCTCGCGCCGACCTTGGCCGCGCCGACGCGGATCTCTTCCTGGAGCTTGTTGTCGCTGGTGTAGACCGAGTTGCCGGTGGCCTCGATCCACGCGACCTCGTAGTAGTCCGACGGGACGTCGGCACGGCCGTTGTAGGTCACGATCGCGTTCTCGCAGCTTGGCGCGAAGCTCAGCCGCGGGCTGACGTCGGTCGTCTTCTTCTTGACGCCGCACGCCGTCGTCGCGGCGAGTGCCAGCGCGAGCGTGATGGCCGAGAGAATCCTGGTCTGCATGATATGGCTCCGTTCGTCGGGTAAACGCCTCTGTCGAGCAGAGAGCGAACGGAGCATTCGCAAGGTGTCGGCCAGAAGCCGCGCTCGACTGCGATAGTTGAGGTGCGCAGACGCGTGATGCATGTCACTCTCACTGCACGGGTGCCGCGGGCGGGACGATGACGCGCCCGATCGTCCCCTGGTCGGTGCCGAACCAGATCTGCCGCGTCGCGCGATCGAAGGTCATGTGGCGGATCGTGTTCGGGCCGGGACGACCGACGGGGATCCGCGCGACAAACTTCCGCGCGTGCGTGTCGAAGGCGACGAGCGAGGCGGGGACATTCTCGTAGCCGCCCTGCGCGAGCCAGACGACGTCGCGGTCGTCGGAGGTCATCCCGTACGGCATCGACGCCGCGCCGGCGGGCAGCGGCCACTCCTCCATCTTCCCCGTGCGCGGATCGAGGTGCCCGAGGTAGCCGCGGGTGTAGTCGCCCCACCAGAGCTGGTCGCCGCTCGTGATCGCGATGCGGCGCGGGTGAGCCCTCGCGTCGGGAAGCTCGTACGTCTTCAGCTCGAGGCTTCGCGGGTCGACGGTCGCGAGCCTGTTGGTGCCGAAGAGATCGATCCACGGTCGTCCCTGCGAGTCGAGGACGATGCCGTAGGGGCGCGTGTTCGCGCCGGTCTTCCAGATGCGGAACCGTCCCGTCGCCGGATCGAAGCGTCCGATCGCGCCGGCGTTCTGTGCCGTGAACCACGCGACGCCGCTCTTCGGGTCGAAGGTCATCGTGTGCGGATCGCCGACGGTGGAGTCGGGGATCACGAAGGTCGTGAGCTTTCCCGTCGCCGGATCGAGGCGCACGATGCGGCCGTTGCGGTTCCCGGTGAACCACACCTGTCCCTTCTCGACGACGAGGTCGTGCGGGTAGGTGCCGGGGTCGATCTCGTAACGCCTGAACTGTCCCGAGCGCGGATCGAGCGAGGCGACGTAGTTCCCCTCCTGGCCGACGAACCAGACGTGCCCGGTGGCGTCGGCAAAGGGATCGCGCGGGCGGGTGCGCGCGCCCCACGGGACCTCCCACTCCTTCACCGTGTTCTGCGCCGGAGCGTCAGGCCTGACGGTGGACTGCGCGTCGATCGCGACGGGAAGCAGCACGGCGGACGACGCCAGCGACGCGAGAACGAGAGTGGTGCGCATCATCGACCTCCGATGACGAGAGCGCGGCTCAGGGAAGACGTGTGGCGCGGGAGATCGCGCTGCCGTCCTCCGACTCGACCTGGAAGCCGGTCGCGTGACCGTTGGCGGTGGTGAAGCTGACGACGATGCCGGCCTCGCACCAGAACGCGCCGCCGGTGTCGCGCCGCCAGCGCAGGAACTGATCCTCGCCGGCGGCGGTCATGACGAAGTCGCGCCGCTGAGCGACGGGGCCATCGGCATCGCGCCAGTGCAATGTGTCTCCGACCTCGACGATCTCGATGCTGCGGTGGGGGTGTCCGGCGAGGATGAGGATCTCGAGGTCGTAGGCGCCGAGGTAGGGCGCGTGTTCGGCGTGGGTGCCTAACGCGGCGAGCGGGGGCGGGAGGATCCCGATGTGCAGCGGGACGACGACCGACGCCCAGCGGAAGCGCAGCGTCGTCGCGCCGGTCGTGACCTCCGGGAAATCCCAGGTCATGACCTCGGTGTGCGGACCCGAGTCGGGGCGGACGGTGAAGCGGAGCTGCTCGTCGGTGGAGTCGGGGCGGTCGACGTGGAAGCGGCGCGCCCGGCGATGCAGCGAGATCGTCCACGCGTCCGGACCCGGCACGGCCCACACCGAATATTTCCCCTTCGGCAGGAGCTTGCCCTCGACACGGACGTCGTGGTCGACGTCGAGGGTCGTCGCCCAGTTCGCGCCCGGGGTCCAGAGCTGTCCCCATTTCACGAGGTCGCCGAAGACGTTGCGGCGCCCGCGCTCGACGGGGCGGTAGTACTCGACGGTGAGCCTGGTCCCGCTGACCCGCTGGGCGACGCTGCCGAACTCGCTCAGCTCCTGGGACGCGACGGGCCGCGCGGCGACGAAGGCGGCCGTGAGGCCTAACGCGGCGATGGCGGATCGGCGCATCGTCAGCTGCCGTAGCGGGCGTCCACCGCGGCGCGGATCTGGGCGAGGGTGCGCCCGCGCTGGTGCAGCCTGAATGCGAGCCGCGCCTGTCCCTGGCAGATCTGGCAATGCATCGCCATCGCGTCCTCGCCCTCGTAGCAGGTGAGGAGGGAGCGCATCCCCGGCTCGTCGGCGCAGCCGCAGTGGCAGCGGATCCCGTCGAGGATCCCGGGGATCTGCCGCGCTTCGGCGAAGGCCGCGAGGGCGTTGTCGCCGTGATCGCGCACCTTGTCGTCGGGGGGAATCCGCGAGGCGTCTATTCCCGGGCGCGGGTCGGGGTGTTTCCCGTCGCGGCGGCGAGTCGCGGCGAGGGCGGCACGGGCGGGGGCGATGGCGTCCCCGAGGACGAGTGCGGCGGCGAGGGCGGCGCAGGCTCCGGCGGAGCGTGCGAGCAGAGCGCGGCGCGTGAGCGGCGAGCGGTCGAACATCGGGAGCCTCCTCGTGCTCCGGTGGCGCTAACGTAGGGGCGTCCGGGAGCAGCGGCAAGCTCGGCGTTCGGCGCCGGCGCGGGGGTGCGGGTGGACGGTCGCCGGAATCGGCGACATCATAGCGGGGCGTGCGGATGATCGATCCGGACTTTCTCCACGAGGCGCCATGGTGATGCGTGTCGAGCTCCACACGGCGGACGAGGGCCGCGTGTGCGGCTGAGCGGCTTCCACGTGACAAATCAGCGCAGCAGACCAGACTATTCTCCGGCGACGATCGCCATCGCCGTTTACGCGGTGCTGGTTCTGGTCATCCTTCCCGCGTCGGCTTACGCGCGAATGCTCGGCGGCGCCGCGATCCTGATCGCGGCCGCCGCAGTGGTGGCGCCCTGGATCTCGAAGTCCTCGCCGCCCGCCATGTCGATGCTGATCGTCTCGTTCGCAGGCATCGCGGTGCTCGTGATACCGAACTTCCGCGCGATGGGGGGCGAGAATGGACCCGCCCTCCCGATCGGGTTTCTCGGCTCGCAGGCGATCGCCCTGCTCTGGGCGACGCTGATCCGGCCGGGACGTGCTCGGTCACTCGCTCGCGTCAGCCTCGGCGATGCGTTCCGGTTCGCGATGTTCGGGGCCGCCATCCTGAGCGCGATCGCCTCCATACCCATCGCATGGATGCTGTTCCACGACGCGGCCAGGGCGCTCCCATTTCTCCTCGTCTACCCGGCGTACTTCCTCGGAGGCTTCGCCACGGCGGTCATCTACTGGCTCTTCCGCGGGGTCGCGCACCGCGCGGTCGGTCCGTACGTCATCGGCGCCTTGGGGGGCACCTGCATGTACACGGCGGTCGCCCCGATCGTGTATCTCTCGCAGCGGCAACCGATCCCGGTCGGGGAGATGCTCGAGATCGGCATCGTCTGCGGCTTTCTCGTCGGTCCGCCGGTCGCGCTTTCGATGAATGACCCACTGCCCGGTTCGTCCCCCACCGCTCGTCGCGCGACGTCCGCCACACACCAGCAACGGAGATCACGTGCGTAGATCGTATCTGCTCGCCATCGCCATGCTCGTCGCGTCGACCGCGCGGGCGCAGTCGCCGGCGGCGCCGGCCCGGCTCTCGGTGCATTGGGAGGAGCTGACCGCGGCCGACTTCCGCGATGCCATCAAGCGCGCGCAGGGCACCTGCCTGCTCCCGATCGGGATCATGGAGAAGCATGGGCCGCACCTTCCGCTCGGCAACGACCTGCTCAACGTGCGCTACGCCGCGCTCAACGCCGCGCAGCAGGAATACGCGGTGGTGTTCCCCGAGTATTACTTCGGGCAGATCTTCGAGGCGAAGCACGAGCCGGGAACCGTCGCCTACAGCCGCGGGCTCCAGCTCCAGCTGCTGCAGGAGACGACGGACGAGATGTCCCGCAATGGCTGCAAGAAGATCATCATCGTCAATGGCCACGGCGGCAACAACAGCCTGCTCCCGTACTTCGCGCAGTCGCAGCTCGAGGCGCCGCACGATTACGTCGTGTACGTGCAGGGCCTGGCGCGCAGCGGAGCGGGGGAGCCGGCGCACAAGTCGAACCGCGCGGGCGACATGCACGCCGGGGAGAGCGAGACGTCGATGAGCATGATCGCGCGACCCGACCTCGTCCACCTCGATCGCGCGTCGCAGGAATCGGGGGCCGATCAGGCGCGGCTGAAGCTGCCGGAGGACCTGTACACGGGGATCTGGTGGT
Source organism: Gemmatimonadaceae bacterium (assembly GCA_013361745.1). Taxonomy (GTDB): domain Bacteria; phylum Gemmatimonadota; class Gemmatimonadetes; order Gemmatimonadales; family Gemmatimonadaceae; genus JABFXC01. The sequence continues at coordinate 5,023 of JABFXM010000458.1, forward strand.
ACGCGCGATTCCCGAACCACTACGCGGGCGAAGGCGGCGTCGCATCGCGCGAGCTCGGGGAGTTCGAGGTGAAGACGTGGATCAACGCCATCGTGCAGTCGATCCGGGCGGTCAAGGCCGACCAGGAGAGCCTGCGGCTCCAGAACGAGTTCTACGAGCGAAGCAGGCATCCACTCGACACGCCGCAGTAGTGCCTCGATCGCTCTCGTGATGGGGAGTGATTCCGCCGAGTCGCGACGACTCACGCGCCGCTCGTTCGTCGGGCTCGGCCTCGCCTCGCTCGCCGCCTGCGCGCTGCCGCGCGGCGCGGCGAGTCGCCGGCC
>JABFXM010000289.1 GCA_013361745.1 Gemmatimonadaceae bacterium
CAGTGCGCCCGGCGCGCCGGCGAGCGGTGGACGGTCACGCGTGGAGGGTGACGCGACGCTCCCCTACCGCGTGGCGACGATGCAGCACCTCGTGACGACGGAAGCGCTGCTCGTCTCCCTTCGGAGCGACGTCCGCGCGGGCCGGCGCGACACGACGATCGCGCGGTGGGCGGGCGACCTGCTCGGCACGACGCGAATGCTGAGGGATTCGCCGGCCGGCGAGGACCCGCAGCTGAAGCGGTTGCTGGAAGATCTCGAGCTCGTGCTCGCGCAGATCGCGCGCCTTCCGGGGGCGCGCGGTGAGGCAGCAGATCTCTCTCTCATCGACGACGCGGTCCAGCGTCGACAGCTCATGACTCGACTCCGGGCGATCACGCCCGGCACCTGACGGAGACCACCATGCGTTCGTTCATCGCCATCGCCATCGCCCTCGGGGGAGCGGTCGCCACGCAGCACGGCACCGCGGATACCGCCGGTGCGGCGCGTCCCGGCGGCGTGGCCGAGGCGCGAGCCCTCGCTCCCGCCTGGGAGCGCGAGTACCGCGCCGACCCCGCCGATTCCCTCTACCGTGTCGCGCGCCAGACTCTCAACGAGGGCAACAACCGCAGGGCCGCGCAGCTCTTCGAACAGTTGCGGCGCCGCTACCCGGATTCGCAGTACGTCCCCGACGCGATGTACTGGCAGGCGTTCGCGCTCCGCCGGCTCGGTGGCGAGCGCGACCTGCGCACCGCGCAGTCGGTGCTCCAGGAGCAGATCGACCGCTTCCCGGACGCGCCGAGCACGAAGGACTCGCGCACGCTGCTGACGGACATTCAGGGGACTCTCGCCAAGCGCGGCGACGCCGACGCGACCCAGCGCCTGCTCGACAAGGCGCAGGCGGACACCGCGCGCAGCGCGCGGAGCTGTGCGAATGGCGATGACGAGGACAGCGACATCCGCGTCTCCGCGCTCATGTCGCTCATGCAGATGAACTCGGAGGAGGCGATGCCGATCCTGAAGCAGGTGCTGGCGCGGCGCGACGCATGCTCGGCGAACCTCCGCCGCAAGGCGGTGTTTCTCGTCTCGCAGCGCCCGACGAGCGAGACGGAGAGCATCCTCCTGAACGCCGTGCGGAACGATCCGGACGCCGATGTCCGCGAGCAGGCCGTGTTCTGGCTGTCGAACGTGCACTCCGACCGCGCCGTCGCCGCGCTCGATTCGATCCTCAGGAGCTCGACCGATCAGGACGTGCAGGAGAAGGCGATCTTCGCCCTCGCGAACACCGGCGAGCCGCGCGCCTTCGCGACGCTCCGCGACTACGCGCAGCGCAAGGACGCACCGGGCGAGCTGCGCGCGAAGGCGGTCTTCTGGCTCGGCCAGCACGCGGGCCGCGATTCGCAGAATCTCGCGTTCCTGCGCACGCTCTTCGATCAGACCGACGACGAGGACATCCAGAACGCGATCATCCAGGCGATGTCGCAGTCGCGCGGCGACGAGGCGAACAAGTGGCTGCTCGACGTCGTGCAGAACACGAAGCTGCCGGTCGAGGTGCGGAAGAAGGCGCTGTTCTGGGCGGGGCAGCGGCACAGCCTCGACATCGCGACGCTGATCCCGCTCTACTCGAAGCTCGACGACCAGGACCTGAAGGAGCACTTCATCTTCGTGCTCTCGGAGCGCCGCGAGGCAGCGGCGACCGACAAGCTCATCGACATCGCGAAGAACGACAAGGACGTCGAGATGCGGAAGAAGGCGCTCTTCTGGCTCGCCCAGAAGAACGATCCGCGCGCGAAGCAACTTCTCATGGAGATCATCAACCAATGAGCGCGACATCGGGATGGATCGGTCGCGGCGCGCTGGCGGCGCTCGTCACCGCAAGCGCAGTACCCGCGGCGGCGCAGACGCTCGCATCACGGATCGCCGCGGCGGGCGCGGGCGAGGTACGCATGTCGTACGCGACGCGCAGCGGCGTCTGTGGCGACTCGCACGACGGTGTCTCGGTGGACGGTGTCTTCTACATGAACCGTTCGACCGAGAGTTACGGGCGCTGGAACACGACGCGCTGCGACACCGGCCCGGCGCGCGTCGCGTTCCGGGTCGGGGCCACGGGCGCGGATCTGATTCGCGTGTACGTCGGGGGGAGCTGGGGGAGCACGAGCGGTTCGGCGACCGATCTCGGCGTCGTCTCCGCGCCAGAGGCGGCGCGCTACTTCCTCGAGCTCGCCGAGAAGTCGAGCGGAAAGATCGGACGGCACGTGCTGCTGGCCGCGGTAATAGCGGACAGCATCGACATCACGCCGCGGCTGCTGCAGATCGCGCAGCGCTCGTCGGTCTCGACGGACGTGCGCCACGGTGCGATCACCTGGATCGGGTTGCTCGGAGATGCGACGTACGTGCAGCCGCTGCTCGCCCTCGCGCGCACCGACGGAAGCGACGGGGAGCTGGGCGGGGCCGCGGCGTTCGCGCTCTCGCGGCTGCGTGACGGCGCGGGGATCCCGGCGCTGATCGAGGTCGCCCGGAGCGCGCCGAACGAGCGGACCCGTGAGCGCGCGGTGTTCTGGCTCGGCCAGTCCGACGACGCGCGCGCTCGCGCCGAGGTGCGCGCCATCGCCGCGGATGCAAGGACACCGGACGAGCTACAGGCGAAGGCGGTCTTCGCGCTCGGCCACGGCGACGCGGCGACGACGGAGGACTTCCGTTTCCTGCGCGATCACTTCGACGAGGTCGACTCGGACCAGATCCGGAACAACATCCTGATGGCTATGGCGCAGAGCGACGACGAAGCCAACCAGAAGTGGCTGCTCACCGTCGCGCGCGACGAGAAGGCGCCCGTCGAGACGCGGAGGAAGGCGATCTTCTGGGCGGGGCAGAGCAGCGCCGCGTCGACCGCCGACATCGCCGCGGTCTACGACGAGGCGCGGAACGAGGCGTTGAAGGAGCACGTGATATTCGTGCTTTCGCAGCGGAACGACAGCGCGGCGACGAACAAGCTCCTCTCGATCGTCCGCGGCAGCGACGACGGCGAGCTTCGGAAGAAGGCGCTCTTCTGGCTCGCGCAGAAGCACGATCCCGCGATCACGAAGATGATCGCGGACATCGTCACGAAACAGTGAACGGGGGAGACGCGCCGATGAAGCACTCGAGAATCGGGCTCGTCGCCCTCCTCGTCCTCGCGACGCCCCTCCGCGCGCAGACCACGCTCGCCGACCGCATCGCCGCGGTGCGCGACGGCGAGCTGCAGTTCGAGTTCGCGGCGCGCGAGGGCGCGTGCGGGAACGGCACGAGCTACATCCGCGTCAACGGCGACGTGATCGACGGGGACTGGTCGGAGAGCCGCGAGACGGAGTGCGTCGCCGGGCCGGTGCGCATCGTACTGCGCAAGGAGGCCGGCGAGATCGTGTCGCTGCACGACTACGTCGGTCCGGTGCGGACCGTCGGCGGACGCATGGAGCTCGGTGAGGTCTCCCCAGAGGAGGGTGCCGCGTTCCTGCTCGGTCTCGCCGAGCGAGAATCGCCCGCGCGCATCGCGGGACGGGCGATCTTTCCCGCGATGCTCGCGCGCGGTGTCGTCGCCTGGCCCGCGCTCCTGCGCATCGCGCGCGGCCATCAGGCGTCGCGGCGGAATGACACGATGCTCTGGCTGAGCCGCTACGCCGCGGCGAAGCTCGAGGGGAGCGACGATCCGTTCTCGGTCGATCGCGGGGATCGCACCGACGAGGAGGACGTGAAGGAGCACGCCGTCTTCGCGCTCTCGCAGCTCCGCGGACGCGAGGGAATCGATCCGCTGATCCAGGTCGCGCGAACGAACAGGGATGCGGGCGTCCGCGCGAAGGCGTTGTTCTGGCTCGGTCAGTCAGGCGACCCGCGCGCCCTCGATCTCTTCGACGAGATCCTCAACGGGCGCGTCGCGCCGCCGCGAGGCTGACGGCTACTGGTCGACGCTCCAGGTCGTCGAGAGCTCCGTGTTGCTTCGATTGGCGACGAGCTGCCAGGCCGCCGACGTGTAGAACACGAAGAGCGAGTAGTCGCCGCGCGCATTGAGCCTCCCGGGAGGGATGTGTGGCGGCCCAGCCGTGCGCGCGCCTCGCGCAGCGGGCAAGTCGCACTCGACAGCCGGGCGGATGCGAGGATAGACTCCCTGCCATCGATCCCTTCCCGGAGCCGCCATGCGCACGACGTTCACGCGTCCGCTCGTCATCGCCGTCCTCGCTCTCGCCGCCTGCCGCGGTGGTGGAGGCAACACGGCGTCGCCGGCCGATCGCGAGCGTCTGTCCACGGGACGGTACCTCGACCCGGTCGCGCCCTCGACGAGGCTCGCGAGCTCCTTCCCGCTCGGCGTCGCCACGTCGCGCGACGGAAAGCGCGTCGCGATCCTGCTCAGCGGCTACGGAAAGCAGGGCGTGGAGCTGATCGATCGCGCGACGGGGAGCTCCAACTTCGTCGAGCAGCGCGCCGCCTTCGTCGGTGTCGCGCTCTCACCCGACGGCAGCCGCGTCTACGCCTCCGGAGGGAATCAGGACGTCGTCTACGTCTACGATTGGGCCGCCACAGGCGCGACGCTGCGCGACTCGCTCGTGCTCACGCACAAGGCACCGCGAGCGAGCGGCACACGATACCCGGCCGGCGTCGCGCTCTCGACCGACGGGCGCTGGCTGTACGTCGCCGAGAACCTCGCCGATTCCGTCGCGGTGTTCGACGTCGGGAGCGGGGCGCTGGTCGGCCGCTGGCCCGCGGGACGGTACGCGTACGGGATCGTCGTCGGACCGGACGGCGCGGTGTACGTCTCGGCGTGGGGTGCGCGGACGGTTGCCGTCTTCGACCCGGCCAGCAACGGGTCGCTGGTGGCGCGACGGACGCTCGACGGAGGCCGCCATCCGTCGGCCATGGCGTTGTCGGGCGACGGCTCGCGGTTGTTCGTCGCGTCGTCGAGCACCGATCGCGTGACGGTGCTCGACACGCGGAAGGGCGAGGTCGTCGCCACGCTGAGCGACACGCCGCGCGGCGGGCCGGGTGAAGGCAGCACTCCGGACGCGCTCGCGCTCTCGTCCGACGGCACGCGGCTCTACGTCGCCGAAGCCGACAACAATGCAGTCGCGACGTTCCTGCTCTCGCAGCGCACGAGCGCCGTCGAGGGCGGAGCGTTGCGTGACACCCTCGTCGGGCGCACGCCGGTCGACTGGTATCCGACCGGCCTCGCGACGCTCGGCGATTCGCTGCTGGTGTTGTCGGCCAAGGGATACGCGCCCACCGCGAACCCGGGCGAGGGCCAGCCCGGTCACCGCGACGCCTCGCCGAATCAGTACACGCTCGGCCAGCTGCAGGGGACGATGCTGACCATCCCGCAGCCGCGTGATGGGGCGGCGCTC
>JABFXM010000082.1 GCA_013361745.1 Gemmatimonadaceae bacterium
GCGACACGGGCGAGGTGCCAGCGTCGGGTCCAGAGCGCGGCGATCCCGGTGAGCGCGCTGGCCGCGACCGCGAGCTGGAGGACGAGGGCGAGCGGGGAGCCGAGCAGGCGCTCGACGACGTGCGGCGCATGGCGCGCGGCGATCGCGAGCGCCGCGGCGGCGGTGACGAAGACGGCGACCGCGGCGCCCAACGCGCGGCGGCGGAAGTCGTCGCGCAGCGCCGCTTCGCCGGCGGCGAGCGCGAGATAGACGGCGGCGAGAAAGGCGAACAGCGCGAGGGCCATCGCGCCGACGACGAGGGGGAAGGGCGCGAGCCAGGGGCTCAGGTAGACGTCGGCGAAGGGCGTGATCGCACCGACCGCCGCGACGCGTCGCACGGCGCGCCCGGCGTTGCCCGACGCGATCGTGCCGACGACGACACCAAGGAGGAGAGGCGTGAGCGTGCTCGCGATCGCGAAGACGCGCCCCCATCGCCGCTGCCCGGCGTCGTCGGCCGCGCCGTAGCTGCGGAAGACGAACGCCGAGCCGCGCAGAACAATACCGACGAGCATCAGCGCGAGCGGGACGTGCAGCACGGTGCCGAGCGCGGCGAAGGTCGCGGGGAAGCCGGTGAAGAGCACGACGACGACCACGATCAGCCAGACGTGGTTCGCCTCCCAGATCGGGCCGATCGCATGGGCGACGAGGGCGCGCTGCTCGGCGCGGCGCGGCCCGCTCGCGAGCAGATCCCAGAGTCCACCGCCGAAGTCGGCGCCGCCGGTGAGCGCGTATGCGTTCAGGGCGAGGATCATGGTCCCGGCGGCGACTTCAGCCAGTCCGATCGACGCGAGGAAGGCGCTCATCGCGCGGGCTCCGGCTCGCCGGTCGGCGTCGTCGTCGCCGGCGGCACGACGCGCGGCGCGGTCTCGCGGACGAGCGACGTGATGAGCGCGACGACGATCGCGGCGAGGCCGAGGTAGAGCAGGGTGAAGAGGAGCAACGGGACGACGAGCCCCGGCATCGGCGTCACCGCGTCGGCGGTGCGCAGCACGCCCTGCACGACCCACGGCTGGCGTCCGACCTCGGTGACGACCCATCCCGCTTCCGTCGCGAGGAATCCGAAGGGGGTGACCACGGCGAGGGCGCGGAGCAGCACCGGCCCGCGAGGAACCTCGCGGGTGCGCAGCAGCGTGACCAGCGAGAGCAGTGCGACGAGCGCGAGCGCGCTGCCTAACGCGACCATCGCCTGGAAGGCGAGGTGGACCACTGGCACGGGAGGACGGTCGGCGCGCGGCACCTCCTTCAGCCCCTTCACCTCCGCCGATGGATCGTGAAAGGCGAGGAGGGCGCGCCCGCGCGGAATGTCGAGCGCCCAGCGGGTGCGCTCGCGGCGCTCGTCGGGCCAGCCCCCGATGCGCAGCGGCGCGCCGCGCTCGGTCTCCCACTGTCCCTCGAGCGCGGCGAGCTTCACCGGCTGCGTGCGCGCGACGAGGCGAGCGCTGATGTCGCCGGAGATCGGCTGCAGCACCGCCGCGGGCGCGCCGACGAGGAGCGCAACGAGCAGCGCGCGTCGGTGGAAGGCGGGGGATGCGCCGCGGAGCAGCATGAAGGCGTGGATCCCCGCGACCGCCATCCCCGTCGCGGCATAGGCCGCGAGCACCATGTGGAGCGCCTGCGGGAAGGCGGCCGGACTACCCATCCCGGCGATGGGGTCGATCCCGATCAGCCGTCCGTTCTCGGCCAGCGTGTAGCCGACGGGGGTGTTCATCCATGCGTTCACCATCACCACGAAGATCGCCGACGCCGCGCCGCTCGCGGCGACGATCGCCCCCGCGGCGAGGTGCATGCGCCCGCCGATGTGGTTCCACCCGTAGAGGTAGACGCCGAGGAAGATCGCCTCGGTGAAGAAGGCGAATCCCTCGAGGGAGAAGGGCATGCCGACGATCGGTCCCGCCAGTTGCATGAAGCCGGGCCAGAGCAGACCGAGCTCGAAGGAGAGCACCGTCCCCGAGACCGCGCCGACGGCGAAGAGGATCGCGGTCCCCTTCGCCCACCGCTTCGCGAGGTCGAGCCAGGCGGCGTCGCCGGTGCGGCTCCAGCGCCACTCGGCGAGCACCATCATCAGCGGCATCGCGATCCCGATCTCGGCGAAGACGATGTGAAAGCCGAGCGACAGCGCCATCTGCGTGCGAGCGGCGAGGAGATCGGTCATTGGGGCCATGAGTCGTGGGTCATGAGGCTAGTGTCAGGGGTGCTGGCTCATGGGGCAAGAGTGGCAGCGACGCACCGACCACGAGGCACGAGTCAGCCGGGAGGCACGAGGCTGGTGTCATCACGGCCAGGCAGGAGGCAGAAGGCAGAAGGCAGAAAGCAGGAGGGGCGAGCGGCAGAACGGCCGCGCCGTCATGCGGCCTCCTGCCTCACGCATCCTGCCTCACGGCTCCTTCCTCCTGCCTCGGAAGTCATGATACTGGCCTCATGTCTCCCGGCCGTACGGGGTTCTGCCTCCTGGTCGTGCCTGGTTCGTCGAACGAAACTCAACGTCCGGTGTGACACAGACGTAAGATCATATCCCCCCCGGGGCGCTCCGCCCCTTCAGTTTCCCACCCGGAGAATTCCGCATCATGCCCATGAGCTCCCCGAGAGCCCTCGGCCGCCTTGCCATCGGCGGCGCGATCGCGCTCGTCGGCGCCATCGCGACCCCTGCCGCCGCTCAGCAGCAGACCCGCTCGCTCGGTATCGACACCCCCAACATCGATCGGTCGGTTCGCCCGCAGGACGATTTCTTCCGCTTCGTGAACGGCGGCTGGCTCGCCCGCACGGAGATCCCCGCGGATGCCGCGAGCTGGGGGTCGTTCAACGAGCTGCGCGAGAACAGCCGCACCGCGCTGCACTCGATCCTCGAGGACGCGACGAAGGCGAACGCGCCCGCCGGCTCGGAGAAGCGCAAGGTCGCGGACCTCTACGCGAGCTACATGGATTCGGCGCGCATCGAGTCGCTCGGTACCAAGCCGCTGCAGCCGGAGCTGACGCGCATCGCCGCGATCAAGTCGACGAAGGATCTCCCCGTGGCGTTCGCGCACTTCGCGCGCATCGGCATCGGCAACCCGTTCGCGGTGTTCGTCGGCCCCGACCAGAAGAGCTCGAGCGTCAACATCGTCTCGGTGAGCCAGTCGGGGCTCGGGCTGCCGGACCGCGACTACTACCTGCTCCAGGATGCGAAGATGACGCAGGTGCGCACCGCGTACCGGGCGTACATCGCGCGCCAGCTCACGCTCGCCAGGCAGCCTGACGCCGAGGGGGCGGCGCAGCGCATCGTCGCGCTCGAGACGGCGATCGCGCAGAAGCATTGGGACCGCGCGCGGAACCGTGACCGCAACGCGACCTACAACAAGATGAGCGTCGCCGACCTCGCGGCGAAGTCGCCCTCGTACGACTGGAAGGGCTACCTCCAGGCGGCGGGGCTCGGGAAGGCGACGGAGGTGATCGTCCGCCAGCCCGACTACGTCAGCGCGGCCGACTCGATCATCGCGGCGACGCCGGCGTCGACGTGGCGCGAGTACCTCACGTTCAAGCTCCTCGACGCCTACTCCGACGAGCTGCCGGCGGCGTTCAACGAGGCCCGCTTCCAGTTCCGCGGGAAGACGCTCTCCGGCCAGCAGCAGATGGCGGTGCGCTGGAAGCGCGGCGTCGACGAGACCGCCGGCGCGCTCGGCGAGGCGTTAGGCAAGCTGTACGTCGCGCAGTACTTCAAGCCCGAGGCGAAGGCGCGGATGGACGAGATGATCCGCAACCTCCGCAAGGCGTACGAGATCGGGATCGACAGCCTCGAGTGGATGAGCCCCGAGACGAAGGCGCAGGCGAAGGAGAAGCTGGCGCACTTCACGGTGAAGATCGCGTACCCCGACAAGTGGCGCGACTATTCGGCGCTGCGCGTGGTGCGCGGCGACGCGTTCGGCAACGCGGTCCGCGCCAACGAGTGGCAGTACGCGGACATGGTCGATCGTCTCGGCAAGCCGGTGGATCGCTCGCGCTGGGGGATGACGCCGCAGACGGTGAACGCCTACTACAACGCGACGAACAACGAGATCGTCTTCCCGGCGGCGATCCTGCAGCCTCCCTTCTTCGACCCGAACGCCGACGACGCGACCAACTACGGCGCGATCGGCGCGGTGATCGGTCACGAGATCGGTCACGGCTTCGACGACCAGGGGCGGAAGTCGGACGGCTCGGGCAATCTCCGCGACTGGTGGACTCCGGCCGACGCGCAGGCGTTCGAGGCGCGGACGTCGAAGCTCGGCGCGCAGTACGACGCGATCAGCCCGATCGAGGGATCGCACATCAACGGCAAGCTGACGATGGGCGAGAACATCGGCGACGTCAGCGGGCTGGCGCAGGCGTACCGCGCGTACAAGCTGTCGCTCAACGGCAAGGAGGCGCCGGTGATCGGCGGCTACACCGGCGACCAGCGCTTCTTCCTCGGCTTCGCGCAGATCTGGCGGACGAAGATGCGCGACGAGGCGCTGCGCCAGCAGCTGCTCTCCGACCCGCATTCGCCGGGGATGGCGCGCGCGTACGTGCCGCTGATCAACAACGACGCGTTCCAGAAGGCGTTCAACGTGCAGCCGGGCGACAGGATGTACCTGCCGCCGGAGCAGCGCGTGAAGATCTGGTAAGCGGGACTCGACCCGTTTCGCGGGACGAGCGCCCCTGGCCAGTGGCCGGGGGCGCTCGTCGTTTCACGCGCGTCGGCAGCGCGCTCTCGGGGTATTCCCTGAACGCATGCGCATCTTGCGGAGCTTTCGTCGCGACATCCCCTGATTGGCCGAACGGCCCTGCCTACCGTCGCGCCGTCTCGTACGCGCCGAGGCAGGTGGCGGCGAGCATCGCCGCGCCGAGGTATCCGCCGACGACATCGGAGGCCCAGTGCTTCTCCTCGACGAGGCGCGGTCCCGCGGTGAGGAGCGGCGTGAGGAGCGCGAGGGGCACCGTCACTGCCGGTGGCGCGATCCCCTCCTCGCCCATGACCCACGCCGCGGTGAGCGCGACCGCGCCCGGGCCGAAGGCGTGGCCGCTCGGGTAGACCGCCTTCTTCTTCCGGCGGCGGCCCGGCGGAACCGGAGGCTGCGGAAGCCACCGATCGAACGCGGGATTGAGCGCGGTCGCGATCCCGCCCGCGGCGACGATCGCGGCCGCCCCGAGCAGACGACGCGACCGGATCGCGGGACCGCCACGACGCTTCGTCGCCTTCGGCGCCTCGCGCGGCGCCGCGAGCACGACCGCGGAGAGAGCGAGCGCGAAGGGAAGGTAGGTATACCATTTCCCGATCGGTGCCATGAGCTTCGCCGCGCGACGCGCCGGCTTGCCGCGTCGTACGCGCGCCCCCTTGCCGAGGCGGCGATCCGCGCCCGCGGTATGCCGATGAACGGTGGCGAAGTTGAGGGCGGCGAACCCCACCGCGGCGGCGCCGGCGCCGACACCGAAGGTGAGCGCGCGGCGCTCGGCGAGCGGCTGTTTGAAATCGCGGAGCGCATCGAGCATCGTCATGGCCACCGTGAAAAGCACGAACCGTGCGCACCCACCACCTCCATCGCCCGATGCGACGTCGCCCGATCGCCAAAGCGCTGCTGCTGCTCGCCGCCTGCCATCGGTCGCCGCGAGGCGCGTACACACCAGCGGCGGCGACACGCCCCGCCGAGTCGCCCCCACCGCCGCCGCCGGCGCGCTGGATGGCGCTCATCGGTGAGTATGGAACGGACTCGGCGAGCCGCATCCTTCTCGAGCGCGGTGGACGACTCTACCTGCGATCGAATGGAGCGGACGCCGCGCTGATCGAGCATGACGACGGCTTCGTGCTGGCGCGACCGTCGGGCGACACGAGCCGGGTCCTCGTGCGGCGCGGCGCGGACGGAGCGACAGCGATCGTTCTCGGCGACACCGTGCTCCCGCGCCGCCGGCTCGGCCCCGAATCTGGGAACCAGCTCGTCATCACGCCGGTGCGGCCGATCGCCGAGCTGCGGCGGGAGGCGATGGCGAGCTCGCCGCCCGCGGAGAGCGGAAGCTTCCGCGCGCCGGAGCTGGTGGAGCTCACGCGGCTCGACTCGACGATCCACCTCGAGATCCGCTACGCGACCGCGAACAACCTGTTCGCGACGCCCTTCTACTCGCAGGCGCGCGCCTTCCTGCAGCGGCCGGCGGCCGAAGCGCCCGCGCGCGTGAGCGCGTCGCTGCGCGCGCGAGGGTACGGGCTGCTGGTGCACGACGGCTATCGGCCGTGGTTCGTGACGAAGATGTTCTGGGATGCGACCCCGCCGGAGAAGCACGTCTTCGTCGCCGACCCGGCGAAAGGGTCGCGACACAACCGGGGCTGCGCGGTGGACCTCACGCTCTACGACCGTGCGACGGGGATGCCGGTGGAGATGGTGAGCACGTACGACGAGACGTCGCCGCGCGCCTATCCCGATTATCCGGGCGGAACGTCGAGGCAGCGCTGGTATCGTGCGCTGCTGCGCGGGGCGATGGAAGCGGAAGGCTTCACCGTCTACGACGCGGAGTGGTGGCACTTCGACTACCGCGACTGGCGGAGCTACCGGATCATGAACGTCCCATTCGAGGCGCTGCGCGGCGCGTAAGGGATGGGCGACCCCTGCGTCAGCCGCGGTACTCGAACACCGGCGTGATCCCCAGCCGCACCTGCATGCTGTAAGCGACGCGGTGGCCGAGGGATTTCATGAGCTCGGCGTTAGGCCCGGCGTGCGCCGCGTCCACGGTACGCTCGAGGGTGGCGAGCCAGTGGGCGAAGTGCTCGGCGGTAAGACCGGGCATCTCGAGGTGCGGACGGAAGGCGTTGCCCGAGTAGCGGCCCGAGTGGAACATGATCGTCGACCAGAAGTCGGCGATGCGCGGGATGTGCTCCACCATGTCCACCGCCGCGAAGTACGGGGCGAGCAGCTCGTCGCGCTCGACGGTCGCGTAGAATCGCGTGAGCAGCGGCTCGAGGTCCTCCTCGCGCAGATCGGGGCGCGCGTCGTCGCGCTGCGACTCCCTGATCGGGCGCGCATCGCCGGGAACGATCGGCAGTGAAGACATGTCCTGAATCTACACCCGTCTCACAGCCGATCGAGGCGCCCTCCGTCGACGACGAGCGCGGCGCCCTGGACGAACTTCGCTTCGTCGGAGGCGAGGAACGCGATCGCGGCCGCGAGGTCCGCCGGCTCGCCGACCATGCTGCGGTCCACCTGCTCGACGCCCGACTTCACGTTGGGGTTGTCCCAGAGCATCGGCGTGTCCACCGCCCCGGGGAGGACGGCGTTGACGCGGATGCCTAACGGCGCACCCTCGAGGGCGGCGGAGCGGGTGAGCGAGACGAGCGCCGCCTTCGCCGCGGCGTAGGGCGCGACCTGCGGCTCCGTCTCGATGGCGTGGATGCTGGCGACGTTGACGATCGCGCCGCCGCGCTTCATCCGCGCGAACGCCTGCTTGACGAAGAAGAAGGCGCCGAGAAGGTCGACGTCGAGCACGCGATGCCAGTCGTCGGCGGTGAGCGCGGCGAGCGGTTTGAAGGTCATCACTCCCGCGTTGTTGACGACGACGTCGAGCGAGCCTCCGCGCTCGATCGTCGCGGCGACGCAGGCCTCGCGAAGCGCTGCGCGGTGGCGAGCCCGATCCCGCTCGCCGCGCCGGTGACGATCACCGTCCGGTTCGTGAAGCGCAGGGTGGGCGCGGTCATGGCGCGGTCACGCTCCTGTTGCTGTCCGCGGACTTCTGCTCGTGGGGCTCGGTCGCGTCGTGCGCCTCCTGCACCGGCTCGGGCGCGGGCGTGTTCGGCGGCGGCACGCGCTGTGGCTGCGGCGGATGCTCGCCCGCGGTGAGCGCGCCGTGGGCGTGCGAGCGGCGCATGTGCTCGGCGATCGCCCGCACGAGCGGATCGTCCTGACGACTCGGCGGATATGCGGGCAGGGAGAGCACGACGCTCGACGTCGGAAGGACGAGCCGCCATTCGCGGATCAGGTCGCGGTACGCCTCGCCTACCGGACGCAGCTTGCGATCGAGGTCGGCGAGCCCGCGCGGATTGACGCGATGGTTCTGCTCGCGGAGCGCGGTGTCCCAGTCCACCTGGTCGGTGAGCGAGTACCAGGTGAAACCGACGATCGGCAACCCGTCGTTGCGGACGCGCAGCACGTTCGCCCACTCCTTCCGCAGCCAGCGCACCGCTTCGTCGCCGCGCGGCCCCTGGTCGAAGTTCGTTTCGGTGTGCATCACCGGAACGCGATAACGCTCGTAGTACTCGCTCGTGATGACGTGATAGCCGAAGATCTCCCCCGCTTCGCTCGTGTTGCCGTGGGCGTCGACGAGATGCTCGTTGGTGCAATAGTAGTCGTTGCCCATGATGCAGTGGTGCTTGAGCGTCTGGGCGAGGAAGAACTCGTACTCGGCGCGCGTCAGCCCGTTGTCCATCAGGTAGACGTACATCTCCGAGCCGACGCGGCGCCCGTAGTTGAGGTCGAGCGAGAGGAAGCGGATCTCGTTCATCACCTCGGCCGGGCTGATCGCCGCCGGGTTGCGCGCGTGGTAGTACTCCGACGATTCGCTCTGGACGAAGATCGCGTCGGCGCGCACGTCGAGGATCGAGCGCATCCCCATCACGTTGGCACGCACGATGTGCTTGAGCGCGGTGACGAAGGCGCGGTCCGACTTGAGCTGCTCGTTCCACCAGCCGTAGCGCGCCGAGAAGAGCGCGCAGATGTACATCTCGTTCACCGGCGTGTAGAACTGCACCCAAGGGAAGCGCAGCGCGAAGTCGCGCGCGTAGCGCTCGAAGAGCTTCGGAAAGTCGGGATTCTGGAAGTCGCCGAGCCAGTCGGGCACTCCGAAGTGGCAGAGGTCGACGATGGGCGTGATGTCGCGCCGCTGCAGCTCGGCGAACGTTTCGTCGGCGAAGCTCCAGTCGTAGCGCCCGTCGCCGCGCCATGTCGTGTGGATGGGCGGCCCGTAACGCAGATACGCGATGCCGAGGTCGCCGAGCAGATCGAAATCGGTGCGCCAGTGATCGTAGTGATGACACAGCTCCATCTCGTCGACGCGGGTCTTCCCGCCGCCGATCGTGGGATAGCTGTTCTCGATCCCCGTCGCGAACATGAAGTAGGTACTCGCCGGCGCGCGTCGCATCGGCGGCGAGGGGCGCAGGTTCCGTGCGCGAGTGCTCCTCGGCGCCCGACGACTCAGGGAGGGAGGGCGAGCCTGCGGCGCACCGTCGCGAAGCGCGGGTCGGCACGGAGCGCGGCGTAAGCGGTGTCGTTGCTCAACCGGACGAGGGCGGGGAGCGACCACTCCCGCACCCGGCCGAGCCACGCGAACGCAGAATCACGCGCGCCGATCCGCGCTTCCAGCATCGCGCGATACATCGGGTAATGGGGGTGTGTCGAGTCCGCGGCGGCGAACGCGGCGCGAGCGCGTCCGCTGTCCCCCATCTCCACGTAGACCGTCGCGAGATCGAGCAGGGCGCGCGGGTTCGCGGGAACGACGCGGAGCGCACGCTCGATCAGTCCAATGGCCTGCGGGTAGCGGCCCGCCGCGCCCGCGACGTAGCCGAAGTTGCACAGCACCCAGGGGTTTCGCCGCACCCAGGCGGAATCGGGTTCGGCGTCGACGGTGCGCGCGAACTGCCCGAGTGCTTCGTCGAGGCGGCCGTCGTGATAGAGCATGACCCCGTGCATGTTGTTGATCTGCACGGAAAGCGGGTCGAGGCGACTCGCTTCGGCTGTCTCGCGCGCGGCCTCGTGCGCACGACCCAGGTAGGCGAGCAGCAGTGCGTACCACTGGTGCACGGTCGCGTCGCGCGGCGTGAGCGCGATCGCCCGGCGGTAGGCCTGCTCGGCGCCGGCCCAGTCGTGCTCCCAGGCGAGCGCCTGGCCGAGCGCCGCATATGCGTCGCCCGCGGTGCTGTCGAGGGCGATGGCTTGCTGTGCCGCGGCCTTCGCCTTCGCGAACATCGCGTCGCCCGGGGCGAAGCCGAAGTAGCCGAGCAGGGCGTACGACTGCGCCATCCCCGCCCACGCGTCGGCGTACTGCGGGTCTCGCTCCGTCGCGAGGCGGTACTCGACGACGGCGTTCTCCAGCCCTGCGCGCGTTCGGCTCTCCCATTGCTCGTGGGCGCGGAGGTAGAGGGTGCGCGCCGCGGGATCGATGGCCGCGTGAACAGCGTCGCGCTTCGCCGCCCTCGCCGCGCGCATCCCTTGCCGCGCCGTGAGCACGAGCAAGGCGACGGCGGTGAGCGCAGCGAGCGTGCGGAACCGCACGCGCCGCGGAGCCGCGCGGTGACCATCGTCGATGCGTGGAGCGGCGGGCGCCGGGATCGCCGGGTCGACGGACGCGCGCGCCGGCGGCGGATCATCGCAGGTGACCGGGTATGTCGTCGCGAGCTCCTGCGCGAGGCGATGCACCCGAGGATCGGGCTCCATCTCGAGCGCGCCTCGCACGAACCGCTGGTGGGCGCGTCCCTCCGCGATCGCTGCCCCGTGGTCACCGGTGGCGGCGAGGGCGCGCATCAGCGCGAGGGTTGCGTCCACGCTCGTCCGATCCGACGCCACGCGCTCCCGCCACCATCGGGCGGCGGCCGCATGGTCGTCGCGTGCGGTGGCGGCGCGCGCCAGCCGCTCGAGCGCACCACGATAGTCCTGTTCCCGACGGCTTCGCTGGCCATCGAGCCATGACTCGAACTCGGCGTCGTCGATGAGGTGCACGCCGTCGAGCAGGGGGCCGCGGTGCATCGCGACCGCGGCCTCCCACGCACCGTCGCGGATTGCCTCGTCGAACACCCAGAGGTCGGGTTGGACGACCGCGGGATTCAGCCGAAGCCCGGTCCCGGTGGAGAGCACCGCGTCAGCGCCGAAATCTCGACGCGTCGCATAGACGAGCTGGTCCAGCGCGTGGCGCGCCCGGGCCGATGAGCTGTCGGGCCAGAGGTAGAGCAGAAGGCGGTCGCGGCTGGCGCCCTGCTCCCCGCTGAGCGCCAGCAGGGCGAGGAGGGTGGTCCGGCGGCGCTGTCGTGCCGCGGCCGTCCGGACAGCGTCATCACCATCGATGAACAAGCCACCGAACAGTCTGAGGGCAAACATGCTGCGCGACTTCGCGCTCCTGTGAGCTTGCCGTGAGGCCGCGGTGAGGGGTCCGGGCTAGCATAGGCGTCCCTGGAGGCCCGGTCAAGCAAGCCACCTCGCCGGCCGAGTCCCCTGACCCACCCCCATGTCGCCAGGAGGCCCCGATGCACCGCAGCACCCTTCCCGTACTGGCACTGCTCATCGCCGCTTGCGCTACTGACGTCCCAACCGCCGCACCCCCGGCGGCGGAGATCATGGAACGGATGGACCATGCCGGCCATCCCGTGATGACCGTGCCGGAGGGGGAGCTCGGTCCGGCGGTGCTCAAGGAGCTGGCGCAGGTGCGCCGCGCGACCGCGGCCTTCCATGATCTCGATGCCGCGACCGCGGCGGGCTACACCGCGTGGTCCCCCAACCCCTTCGCTCCGAACGCGACCTGCCCGAGCAGCGCGGCGGGGCGGATGGGTTATCACCGCGTGAATGTGCCCCTGCGCGGCGGCGCGGCGAATCCGGCGGCCGGGGACGCGGTCATCGATCCGATGCGCCCCGAGATGCTGCTCTATGAGAAGCGCGCCGACGGCGAGATGCATCTCGTCGGGGTCGAATACATCGTCTTCAAGGCAGCCTGGGAGCGCGAGCACGGCGTCGGTGCCGCCCCGCCGACGGTTTTCGGACAGCCGCTGCTCTTCAGCCGCCATACCTTCCCGGGCAATGCGAACCCGATCGACCACTACGAGCTGCACGTCTGGATCTGGTCGAGCAATCCCAACGGGATGTTCTCTCCCTGGAATCCGGATGTGACCTGCTGACGGAGGCTGCGGCCGCGGGGGCTCGTGCACGATGCGGGTCCCCGCCGTATTTCGTCACCTGCGCGTCGCCGGGGTTGTTCATCAGATTCGCTCCGGGATCGGGACATGGAGGTGAAGACGGCAGGCGGATCCCGTGTGAAAAGACGGGGCGCGGTACCCGGCCGCGGGCGAGTCCGTCCTTGCTCAATCGGGGGCGTTGCGCTACATTGCTTCAGCGACACGTGCGCCCCGGCGCGCGGACAAGTTCCGAAGGAATCAGGGGCCTGCCAATGCGAGCGGGCCCCTTTTGCGTTCCGTCGCAGTCACCAGTCGGTGGCGCCCGTCGTGAGGGAGATCACGAAAAAGTGTAGTCGGTTTCGTATTGCATCCGGTCCCCGGACCTCATGCTCCGACCACAGAGAACAATCAGTTTCAGGAGCAGGCAATGCGTACGACAGGCACCGTGAAGTGGTTCAACGACGCGAAGGGTTTCGGCTTCGTGACGCCGGCCGATGGACAGAAGGATTGCTTCGTCCATCACTCGGCCATCCAGGGCAGCGGCTTCAAGACGCTGACCGAAGGCGAGAAGGTCGAGTTCGACGTCGTCCAGGGCCAGAAGGGTCCGGCGGCGGAGAACGTGACCCGGCTGGGCGGCCGCTAACAAGCGACCACTGAGCGGTAGCTCGGGCGCCGCGACAGCGGCGTCCGGGTGATCGAAGGAGCGCCGGGCCGATGGACGACAGTCTCACGGGCCGGCGCTTCCGTTTTTTCAAAATCTCTCTCTCCACGGAGGTCCCATGAGCGGAGGCTCATCGACGGAGCGGTCCGAGTACGAGCGGGACGCGCTCGAGCCGCAGCCTTATCTCACGACGCACCGTGCACAGGCCGCCTGCAGCCGCGAGCTCGCCCGGCTGATGGACGAGGTCATCGCCCGCGTCAATGCGCTGCGCGCCCGCGGCATCGAGGACAAGGCGGTGGTGCGCCAGGCGCCCGACCGCTGCATCGTGCAGCTCGGTCCCGTCGCGCTCACGCTGGCGTGGCTGCGAGGGGCGATGGAGTCGATCGCGGATGGAGAGCTCCTCGTCATCGTCTGGCGCGGGATGGTCGCCCCGGCGATGCACTACCAGCCCGAGCGCGCGCAGAGCGGGGCAGGGCTGCACGCGGCGACGTCACTCTGGGAGCAGGTGTTCGTCCCCGCCGGACAGTCGGAGGCCGACTGGAACTGGCGCGTGGCGAAGTCGGATTCCGACCGTTGCTCGTCGACCGAGCTCGCGGCGCGCTGCGTCGAGCAGCTCGGCCTCGCGCACGCGAAGTTTTCCGCCGCGAGCTGACGATCGGGCGGCGGCTCGCGCGCCTCGCGCGCCACCGCCGCGCGCTGGTATCTTGGATGTCTACCCTGGCGTGACGGGCTGCCCCCGCGCGCCGTGGCTGTCATCGAGGAGCACATGGCGAGCACGAGCGCGGCGAGACCGAGGGCGGTAACCAGTTCGTTCGATCCGGCGGAGGTGGTGCGCGACTACCGCGTCGCCTTCCGCAGCAGGCAGGTCAGCACCCTCGCGCGCGGCGAGGTGATGCTCGGCCGCGCGATGTTCGGGATCTTCGGCGACGGGAAGGAGGTCGCGCAGGTCGCGCTCGCGAAGGCCTTCGAGCCGGGAGACGTTCGCTCGGGCTACTATCGCGACCAGACGCTGATGTTCGCGCTCGGGCTGCTCGACGTCCGCCAGTTCTTCGCGCAGCTCTACGCGCACACCGACGTCGAGGCCGATCCCGCCTCCGCCGGCCGCGGGATGAACGCGCACTTCGCGACGCGCATGCTCGACGAGCAGGGACGCTGGAAATCGCTCACCGAGGGGCCGCACTCCTCCGCCGACGCGTCCCCGACCGGCTCGCAGATGCCGCGCCTCCTCGGCCTCGCCTACGCGTCGAAGCTCTACCGCGATCTCCCCGAGCTGCACGACTTCGCCGAGTTCTCGCGCGACGGAAACGAGATCGCCTTCGGCACGATCGGCAACGCGTCGTGCGCGGAGGGTGTGTTCTGGGAGGCGATCAACGCCGCCGGCGTGCTGCAGGTCCCGATGCTGGTCTCGGTGTGGGACGACGGCTACGGAATCTCGGTGCCGAACGAGCTGCAGGTCGCGAAGGGGAGCATCTCGACGCTGCTCGAGGGGTTCCGGCGCACGAAGGGGAAGAAGGACGGCTACGAGCTCGCGCAGGTGAAGGGGTGGGACTACCCCACGCTCGTCGAGACCTACCAGAAGGTCGCGAGCACGGTGCGACGCGAGCACGTCCCCGCGGTGGTGCACGTCGTCGAGCTCACGCAGCCGCACGGGCACTCGACCTCGGGGAGCCACGAGCGGTACAAGTCGAAGGACCGGCTGCAGTGGGAGAAGGAGCGCGACGGCCTCGTGATGATGCGCCGCTGGATGATCGACTCCGGCATCGCGACCGCGGAGGAGCTCGAGGCGATCGAGGAGGAGGAGGTCGCGTCGGTGCGCGCGTCGCGCGACGAGGCGTGGGCCGCGTATCAGCAGCCGATCACGCGTGAAGCGCAGGCGATGGTCGCGATGCTGAGCGAGGTCGCGAGCGCGAGCAGCGGCGCGCGGCAGACGATCGAGGCGCTGCGCGACGAGCTGGCGAAGCGGCGCGATCCGCTGCGCCGCGACATCATGGCCGCGGCACGGCGCGCGCTCTTCGCGCTGCGCGCGGAGCACGACGTCGCCGAGCCGTTGCGCCGCTGGCTGAAGGAGCAGGAGGCGCTCGGCGACGAGCGCTACCACGCGCACCTCTACGCGGAGGGCGAGGACTCGGCGCTGAAGGTGCCGGTGATCCCGCCGCGCTACGACGAAGGCTCGGTCGACACCGACGCGTACAAGGTGCTCAACGCCTGCTTCGACCAGGCGCTGAAGCGCGACCCGCGCGTCATCGCCTTCGGCGAGGACGTCGGCAAGCTCGGCGACGTGAACCAGGGGTTCGTCGACCTGCAGGCGCGCTACGGTGAGCTGCGTGTCGGCGACGCGGGGATCCGCGAGTGCACGATCGTCGGGCAGGCGATCGGGATGGCGATGCGCGGGCTGCGTCCGATCGCGGAGATCCAGTACCTCGACTACCTGCTCTACGCGCTGCAGATCATGTCCGACGATCTGGCGACGCTGCGCTACCGCACGGCGGGCGGGCAGAAGTCGCCGGTGATCGTGCGGACGCGCGGCCACCGGTTGGTCGGCATCTGGCACTCCGGGTCGCCGATGGCGATGATGATCCACGCGCTGCGCGGGATGCACGTGCTGGTGCCGCGCGACATGACGCGCGCCGCGGGGTTCTACAACACCCTGCTCCAGGCGGGAGACCCCGGGATCGTCGTCGAAGTGCTGAACGGCTACCGCCTGAAGGAGAAGCTGCCGGCGAACATCGGCGAGATGACGACGCCGTTAGGCGTGGTCGAGGTGCTGCGCGAGGGAACCGACGTCACGATCGTCACCTACGGCGCCTGCTGTCCGATCGCCATGGAAGCCGCCAAGTTGCTCGAGGGCGCGGGGGTGGACGTCGAGGTGATCGACGTGCAGTCGCTGCTCCCCTTCGACCGCGAGTCGCGGATCGTCGAGTCGGTGAAGAAGACCAACCGCGTGCTCTTTTTCGACGAGGACGTGCCGGGCGGGGCGACCTCATACATGATGCAGGAAGTGCTCGAGCGGCAGGGCGGCTTCTACTGGCTCGACGCGGCGCCGAGGACGCTCACCGCGGCGGCGCACCGTCCCGCGTACGGGCGCGACGGCGACTACTGGTCGAAGCCTGGCGTCGAGGACGTGATCGAAGCCGTCCAATCACTGGTCCGGGAATGAACGCGGCGCCGCTCGATGAGCGGCGCCGCACGGTCTTGCAGCCGCAGGCTCAGTTCACGGCGTTCTGCGGGACGCCTCCGGCGCCGGCGTAGGGAGCGGCGGGCACCCCGGCGGGGAGCGTCAGGGTGAAGCGCGCCCCGCCCCCGACCGCCTCGTCCACGAGGAGATCGCCGCCGAGCAGGTGCGCGAGCTTGCGGCTCACGGGCAGACCGAGCCCCGTGCCCCCCTTCCGCCGCCGGTGCGACTGATCGAGCTGGGTGAAGGCATCGAAGACGCGCTCTCGATCGGCGACGATGATCCCCGGACCGGTGTCGCTCACGACGAAGCTCACCCGCGCTCCCGACTGCGAGACCGCGAGCGACACCGAGCCGGCGTCGGTGAACTTCAGCGCGTTGCCGAGCAGGTTGATGAGGATCTGCTTCAGCTTCGTCGCGTCGGTGCGCAGCACGATCGGCTCCGGCGGGAGCTCCAGCTCGAGGGCGAGCGACTTCGCCCGCGCCTGCGGCTCGAAGAGCGACTCGACCTCGCGCGTCAGGTCGGTCGCGTTCACGGACTCGATGAAGAGCGTGTCCTTGCCCGCCTCGACGCGCGAGAAGGTGAGGATCTCCTCGATGATGCTGATCAGGTGGCGCGCCGCGGTCTTCACGCGGGCGAGATAGTCCTTCTGCAGCGGCTCGACGGGGCCGACCATCTCCCCCTCGAGGAGATCCATGTAGCCGACGATCGCCGCGAGCGGGGTGCGCAGCTCGTGGCTCATCGAGGCGAGAAACTCGGACTTCGCCTGGCTCGCCACCTCCGCGCGGTCGAGCGCGTGCCGCAGGTCATCCTCGCGTGCGACGCGCTCGGTCACGTCCTGCACGAGCGCGATGACGCCGTCGTTCCGGCCGTCGCGCACCCAGGGCATCAGCCGCGCGCTCTGCTGCATGCGCGCGAAGCGCTCGTGGCCGGCCGGAGGATCGAGGGGGAAGAGGAAGCCATGGAACTGCTGCGACCAGACCACCGTCGCCCCGTCGAGGGCGCGTCGCAGCGCGGCCTCCGCCTGCCCATTCTTCAGGTCGGGAAAGATGTCGAGGACGCTCCGGCCGAGCGCAGCGGCCGGCTCGATCCCGCTCGCCACCGCGAACCAGTGATTCCACCCGCGCACGACCAGCTCGCGATCGAGGATGATGATCCCGACCTCGAGCACGTCGCCCAGCTCGGTGAGCACCGCGCTGGCCTGCGCCTCGGGAGCGGTTTCGTCCCTCGGAGCGCTCATGCGCCCCCCTCGCGCGCGGCGAGCGCGCGCGTGATGAGGGCGAGCGATGTCATCCCCACCGCGACGATCAGATAGCCACCCACTTCGCCCTCGGTGAGCCGGAAGCGCGTCGCCGCGATGAGCGCGAAACGGAGGTCCTCGTTGTCGACGACGAGCGAGGAGAGCAGCCCCTCGAGCGACTCGACGTGGATGCGCGGCACCGAGAACGACACGGACACGTGCAGCATGTCGCCGAAGGCGCTCAGGCAGGAGCTGAGGATCACGTTCCCCACCTCGGCGAGCACCTCGCGCGCCGACTGATCGAGCCGGCCGCCGAGGGCGACGTTCCCGTCGGTCATCAGTCCGGCGAGCCGGGTCGCGCTGTCGTACTGGAGGACGAGCACCGCGTCGCCGGTGACCGATCCCTTGAAGATCTGATGGACCGTCGCGAGGTCGCCGTCGAGCAGCCCGATCAGCCGGCCGTGCATCTCGTCCATCGGGCAGACCCACAACCGCGGCAGATCGACGAGGATCCGCTGGCCGGTGAGCTCGGAGAGCGACGCCGCGGCGCGGTGAAGCCCGATGTTGAAGAGCTCCGTGAGGGCGTCGGTGTCGAGCGGTTGCGTGGTCACGACGCCGGCTCCTCGACGAGCTCGCGCACCGTGGCGAGCAGATCTTCCGGCGTCACTGGCTTGCCGAGGAAGCGGAGCGCTCCCGAGTCGGCGACCATCTTGCCCGTGGAGCGCTGCACGTCGGCGCTGATGTCGACGACGCGCGCATCGGCTCGCAGCTCGCGGAACTTCTCCAGCACGTCGAGCCCCCCCATGTCCTCCATCGTCAGGTCGAGCAGCACGAGATCGGGATGATGGATGAAGTAGCCCTCGATCGCGGCCATCCCGCTCGACGCCTCGACGACCTCGTATCCGGCGCTCTCGAGGATGCGTCGGTGAGTGCGCCGCGTGTACCCGGAATCGTCGACGATCATGATGGTCGCCATCTCAGATCATCTCCACGATGGCATCGGCCATCTCATCGAGCGTGGCGGTCCGGTCACTGAGCGAGGCTTCGACGACCGCGCGCGGCATCCCGTACACGACGCACGAAGATTCGGCCTCAGTGGCGATCCGCCCGCCATGCGCCTTGATGTGTGCGGCCCCGAGGAGCCCGTCGTTGCCCATGCCGGTCATCACGATGCCGAGCACCCGGGATCCGAACACGTCGGCTGCCGAGCGAAAGAGGACGTCGGCCGCTGGCCGATGTTGCGTGTCGAGCGGCCTGAGGTCAAGATGCGCGCGCACTTCGCCGTCCGTGCCGCGGACGAAGGTGAGGTGCCGCCCCGCGGGCGCGAGCCAGACCACGCCGCGCTCGAGGGGGTCCCCCTCCTGCGCCTCGATCACCCGGAGGGGCGAGATCTCGTTCAGGCGCTGCGCGTACATCGAAGTGTAGCCGATCGGCATGTGCAGCACCATCGCGATCGGCACCGGGAAGTCCG
>JABFXM010000412.1 GCA_013361745.1 Gemmatimonadaceae bacterium
TCGGCAACTGCCGTGTGGCGTTGGCCGACCCCTGACCCCTGACCCCTGACCCCTGCGCCAGCGACCCCTGACCCCTGCCGTGTGCGCCGCGTCAGTCGCCGCGCAGGCGGCGCGACATCTCGTCGAGCAGCTTCCGCTCTTCGGCGGTCAGGCTGCCGATCCCCTTCTCGGAGATCTTGTCGAGCACGAGGTTGAGCGCGTCGGCGCGCGGGTCGCCTGAGCTCCGCGGCAGCGCGGGAGGAGCCGGACGCTTCACGACCACCGCCTTGCTCTTCGCTTCCGCCTCGTCGCTCGCGTTTCCGCGTTCATTCGTTCGCTCGCGCGGGCGCGGCGCCGAACGCGGGATCGCCCGCGGCGTCTCGTCCGGGATGTCCGCCGCCGGCGAGATCCGCTGGCGCAGGCGGTCGAGGCTCTGCGCCGATGGCGTCCGCAGGTAGAACCAGGCGAAGGCGAGCCCGCCGACGTGCGCCATGTAGGCGACCGAGCTCCCGGTGGCCCCCGACAGCCCGTACGAGAAGACGCCCTGCATCACGTCCATCACGGCGAGAATCGTCACCAGCCACTACACCTTCATCGGCACCACGCCGAAGAGCAGCAGCTCCTCGTCCGGCCAGAGCATCGCGTACGCGAGCATGACCCCGAGCACCGCCGCCGACGCTCCCATCAGCATCCCGCCCGAGCCGAACATCAGGTGGCCGAGCACGCCACCGAGCGCGCACCAGAGATAGAAGGCGACGAAGCGACCCGGGCTCCACATGTGCTCCACCCGCGGACCGAAGATCCACAGGTTGTACATGTTGAACGCGATGTGCCAGAAGCCGAGATGGACGAAGGCGTAGGTCACCACCGTCCACACGGAATGCGTGAGGTCGCCCTGCTTGAACGCGAGCCAGCTCCAGATGTCTCGCGGCTGCACGACCGTCATCTGCAGGAAATAGATCGCGACCGTGATCACGATCAGCGCCTGCACGGCGCGGGTCATCCGCGGAGCTTCGTCTGTGTCGGTGGAGAAGGCCATCGCTGCCTGCTGCTGCTGTCGTCGCTCCCGCTGTCGCTCCTCGGCGTCAGTGGCGACGAGCCATCCTGCTAATAACACGCCCGCGAGTTGGCTGTTCCGGGATCATCTGAGCGACGATCCCGGGTGCCCCGCGTCACGTCGCCGACCCTCGCTTCCGCTCGAGCGCCAGCAGCACGATCCGCTCGCACAGCTCGCCGAAAGGGATCCCGCACGCCGCGGCCGACTGCGGAATGAGACTCGTCTCCGTCATCCCGGGGAGCGTGTTCGCTTCGAGGCAATAGAAGTGCCCGTCCGCGCTCATCCTGAAGTCGAGTCGCGCGTAGCCGCCGAGCTTCAGCGCGCGAAACGCCGCGACCGCCTGCTGCTGCACCGCGCCCGTCGCCGCGCGGTCGAGCTTCGCCGGAAATTCCTCGATCGCCATCCCCGGAGTGTACTTGCACTCGTAGTCGTAGATCTCCTTCTTCGGGATGATCTCGCCCACCGCGAGCGCGTCGTCACCGAGGATCCCGACCGTGAGCTCGCGCCCGGCGACGAACTGCTCGATCATCACCTCGTCGTCGTATCGCCGCGCCAGCTCGATGGCCGGAGCCAGCTCCTCGCGTTTCTTGACGACGGTCAGTCCCACGGTCGAGCCCTGCTTCGACGGCTTCACGACCACCGGGAAGCCGAGTGCCGCTTCCACTTCCTCGTCGCTCGCCGGCGCCATCAGCCAGTCCGCCGTGCGAACCCCGGCCGCGCGGAAGAGATGCTTCGACAAATCCTTGTCCATCGCGAGCGCGCTCGCGAGGTGGCCGCTTCCCGTGTAGGTGACCCCGGCGAGGTCGAGCATCGCCTGGATCGTCCCGTCCTCGCCCTGTCCACCGTGCAGCCCGAGAAAGACGACGTCCGCCTCGCGCACCTCGGGACGCTCGCCGAGCGTCGCCGGAAGGCGCAGGCTCGCCAGGAATTCCGGCGTCGGCGGCGCGGTCTTCACCGCCCCACTGAGATAGCCACGCTCCTGCTCGATCGAGAGCACCTCCCCCGACGGATCGAGCGCCGTCACCGTGTGTCCGCGTTCCCGCAGCGCACCCGCCACGCGCACCCCCGACGCGAAGGAGACGTCACGCTCACTCGACGCGCCTCCCATGAGGACGGTGATCTTCAGCTTCCGTGCTGGGACCGCGCTCTTCTTTGGCATCCGTGCTCTATCTCTCGTCTCTCGTCGTGGTGTCGCGAGCCGGTCCCGGCGCGCGGAGCTATCGGTTCATCATGAACTGCAGAAGATCCGACCGTGTGACGATTCCCTCGGTCTTTCCGTCCCGCCGCACCAGCACCGCCGGATTGGTCTTCGAGAGCAGCTTCGCGACCGACTCCACCGGCTGGTTCGCCTCGACCGTCGGGAAGGGCGGGTCCATGATGTCGCTCACCGTCGCGTCGAGCAGCATCGCGCTCTCGACGCTCTTCCCCGACAGCGCCCAGTCGCTCACCGAGCCGACGCAGTTCGTCCCGTCCATCACGGGGAGCTGCGAGACGTCGTGCTGCTGCATGAGGCCGATCGCCTGCCGCACCGTCGACCCGGGAGCGACGCTCACCATCGCCGGCACCCCGCCGCGCTTCACGCCGAGCACGGTGGCGAGCGTCCCCTTCTCCGGCTCGAGCATCTGGTTCTCGCGCATCCACTCGTCGTTGTAGAGCTTCGAGAGGTAGCGCTCTCCCGTGTCGCAGAGAAAGGTCACGACGAACGCCTTCGGGTCGTCGAGCTCCTTCGCCACGCCTAACGCGACGTGGGTGATCAACCCCGCCGAGCCGCCGACGAAGAGCCCCTCCTCCCGCGTCAGGCGGCGCGCCATCGCGAACGCGTCGCGGTCGCTCACCGTCTGGTAGTCGTCGATCACGCTCAGGTCGAGCGTCCCCGGCACCTTGTCCTGGCCGATCCCCTCGACCTTGTACGGTGCGCCCTCGGGATGTCCCTTCCCCTTCGTCTTCCACATCTCGGCGAGGATCGACCCGTGCGGGTCGCCGGCGACGATCCGGATCTTCGGGTTCTTCTCCTTCAGATAGCGGCCGACGCCGGTGATCGTCCCGCCCGTCCCCGCCGCGGCGACGAAGTGCGTGATCCGACCTTCCGTCTGCTCCCAGAGCTCGGGGCCCGTAGTCGCGTAGTGCGCCTCGGGGTTCGCCTCGTTGTAGAACTGGTTGGCGAGGATGGCGTTCGGCGTCTCCTTCGCGATCCGCTTCGCCATCATCACGTAGTTGTCCGGATGATCGGGCGGCACCGCCGTCGGCGTGATGATCACCTCGGCGCCGAACGCCTTCAGCAGCCGCACCTTCTCCTGCGACATCTTGTCGGGCATCGTGAAGATGCAGCGATAGCCCTTCAGCGCGGCGGCGATCGCGAGTCCGACACCGGTGTTCCCGCTCGTTCCCTCGACGATCGTTCCACCGGGCTTGAGCGTCCCCTCGCGCTCCGCGCGCTCGATGATCGGCAGCCCGATCCGGTCCTTCACCGATCCCCCGGGATTGAAGAACTCGGCCTTCCCGTACACCGGCGTGCGAACGCCCCGCGTCACGCGGTTCAGCCGGATGAGCGGCGTCCAGCCGATGGTGTCGAGCACCGACTCGTAGGGACGGCGGTGGCGCTCGTGCTGGGACATCCGAGCGGCGGCGGTGGCGGCGCTTTCGCGCGCGGTGGTCGTCATGGCGTGCGGGTGCGATTGAGGATCGTGTCGCCCGGAAGCGGTGGCGCGTCGGGATGGCGCCAGAACACCGGGAAGAGAATCGAGATCGCGACCCCCTGCCCGTTACGCTTCGCCGGCACGAAGCGCAGCTCGCGCGAGCCGACGACGGCGGCGCTGTCGAGCGCCGCGTTCCCGCTCGACTCGGCGACGTGCGTCGAGTCGGGCGCGATGTTGCCGTTGGCGTCGATGAAGATCCGCAGCGTCGTGTTTCCCTGGATCTTCTGCGCGTAGGCCGCGGGGGGATACCGGAATGGCGGCTGCTTGTTCATCATCACCGGCAGCTCGTCCGGCTGCCCGCCCGTCCCGGCGAAGACGGCCGCCATGTTCTTCGTGTCCTGGTCGCCGACGCACGCGGCGAGCGAGACGACGAGCGCGGCGACGGCCAGCGCCGCGACGGATCGTGGAATGTTGCGCACGAGTCGCACCTCCCTCTCCTGAGCGTTCATCGTTCCAAGTTAGCGCGCGCGCGCCCACGGTCGAGCGCTCTCGACGGGAGCGGCAGGCGCTCGCGCGCCACGATGGTGAAGCGCGTCACGTTATCGGCGCGATCCTCGATCCCGCTCGCGAGCGTCGCGAGCCCCGTGAGCTCTCCCGCGCGTTCGGACGCGATGGCGCCTCGGGTGCGGTCGCCGGACGCCGCGACCGCGCGTGCCGCGCCGGCGGTGTCGAACGCCTCTCGGACGCTCAGCCACGGATGAGCGCGCAGATACACCATGCACTGCTCGATCGCGACCGGATGGCTCTCGACCGAACGCAGGGCGTCGATGCCGACGCCGGGATGCGCGAGCAGGCAGAGGCGGATCCGCAGCTCGGTCGCGCCGACCGCGGTCAGCCCCGAGTCCGCGATCGCGGCGAGGCTCGTGCGCACCGGTCCGGCGATCGAGTTCTCCACCGGGAGCATCCCGAATCGCGCGCTCCCCTCGCGCACCGCACGCACGACCTCGGCGAAGGTGTGGCACGCGAGCGGCGACGCCGCGGCTCCCCACAGCTCGACGATCGCCTCCTCGCTGAACGCGCCCGGCTCGCCCTGATAGGCGACGATGGGATCGGGCTCGTGTCCGTGCACCGGCGTCACGCGTTAGGCAGCGGCGGCGTCGCGCGGTCCGGGCGCAGCGCGACCGCGTCGCGCAGGTACACGTGCGTCACCGTCGTGCGCGGCTCGTCGAACTCGACGGTGATCAGGACGCGGATCACACGCGGCAGCGCGCCTGGTACCGGAATCTCCTGCGTGCAGAGCAGCGCCGCTTCGGTCCAGCCGAGTTGCCGCGCGGCGAGAGCGGGGAACTGGCTCACCAGGTCCGGCGTGAGCGTGAAGATCGCGCTCACCACCTCCTGCGGCCGCATGGTGTTGCGTTCGGTGATCGTGGCGAGCAGCTCGCGCGTCGCCTCGAGCACGAGCTCCGGCTCGTCCCGCTCGACCGTGGTCGCGCCACGGATGCCGTGCTGCCGGCGCGGGCGACGACTTCCTCCCGTCATGACCGGCGTTCGGCGTTCGTCGCCGCCTCCGCGCTCAGCTCGGCGAGCAGCTGCAGCGCCTGCAGCGGGGTGAGCGAGTTCGCGTCGAGGGAGGCGAGCCGCGCCACGACCGGATGCGGCACCG
>JABFXM010000478.1 GCA_013361745.1 Gemmatimonadaceae bacterium
TTGTCGAGCCCCTGCTCGGCGAAGGAGAGCGGAATCTCGTAGATCGTCGGCACGTCGCGGCTCTCGATGACGGCGCCGAAATCGACGTTGCAGAAGAGCGCGATCTTGCGCTTCACGTCGTCGGTGAGGGGACGCTCCGTGCGGCAGATGAGGATGTCGGGCTGGATCCCGATCTCCATGAGCTCGCGGACGGAGTGCTGCGTCGGCTTTGTCTTGACCTCGCCCGCGGCCGCGATGTACGGCACGAGCGTGAGATGCACGAACACCGCGTTCTCGCGACCGATCTCCTGGCGGAACTGACGGATCGCCTCGAGGAACGGCAACGACTCGATGTCGCCGACCGTGCCGCCGATCTCGACGATCACGACGTCGTTGTCCGGCGAGAGCCGCTTCATCGCCGCCTTGATCTCGTCGGTGATGTGCGGGATGACCTGCACGGTCGAGCCGAGATATTCGCCGCGGCGCTCCTTCGTGATCACGTTGAGGTAGATGCGACCCGTCGTCACGTTGTTCGCCTGCGACAGTGCGCGGTCGAGGAAGCGCTCGTAGTGCCCGAGGTCGAGATCCGTCTCGGCGCCGTCGTCGGTGACGAAGACCTCCCCGTGCTGGAAGGGAGACATCGTCCCCGGATCCACGTTGAGGTAGGGGTCGAACTTCATCATCGTGACGCGAAGCCCACGCTCGACGAGCAATCGCCCGAGGGAGGCGGCCGCGATGCCCTTCCCCAGCGAGGAGACGACGCCCCCCGTGACGAACACGTACTTGGTGGTCTGCTTCGTCGACGATTCCATCAGCTCCGTTCCCCGTTGAAGGCTTCCCACTGCGCGCTGGCGCGCGCGAGATCGTCCTCTGTATCGATGCCGCCCTGCGGCGGCTCCGCGACGTGCGCGACGCCCATCGCGATCCCCGCCGCGAGCGGCCGGAGCTGCTCGAGGCGCTCGACCTGCTCCAGCGGATGCTGCGGCAGCCGCACCCACCGCAACAACGCATCGCGCGCGTAAGCGTACACCCCGATGTGCTGCCTCACCAGCGTACGCGCGAGCTCGGCGTCGGCGTGATCGCGCAGGAACGGGATCGGCGCGCGCGAAAAGTACAGCGCGCGCCCGTCGTCGGCAGTGACGACTTTCACGACGTGCGGCTGGCCGAGGATCGACTCCGGCGCTGCAGCGGCGCTGGTACCGAGCGGGAAGCGATTCCCGCGGACGATCTCCGCCGCCCCGATGACGGCCTCCCGCTGCACGAAGGGCTCGTCGCCCTGCACGTTCACGATGACCTCGTAGCGTCGAAACTCGGGCATCGCCGCGACCTCCGCGACGCGATCGGTGCCGGAGGGATGATCGCCACCGGTGATGACGCAATCGCCCCCCGCGTCGCGTACCGCGCCGGCTACCTCTTCGCTGTCCGTCGCGACGACGCAGCGGTCGGCGACGCGCATGGCCTGCACGCGCGCCCAGACGCGCACGACGAGCGGCTTGCCCGCGAGGTCGCGGAGCGGCTTGCGAGGGAGGCGCGTCGCGCCGAGCCGGGCGGGGATCACAGCGAGGATCGCCACTTCACCGGGCCGGGAGAGGGGTGTGGAGAGGGCGCGCGGACGCAAATTTCACGCCAGTCAATATACAGCGCCGCGCGCGGAGGCGCAAACACTTCCGGCGCTACCCTCCTCCGGCGTCAGCGGAAGAGCGAGATCCCCGCGGAAGCTCGCGTGCGGCGCGAGGCGGGATCGACGAGGAAATCGACCCGGAGAAGGCTGAGGGCGAGACGGACGCCGACGTTCTGCTCGATCGACGGGAGGTGTCGGATCCCCGCCGCACCGGCCATGTATCGCAGGGTGAACGTCGGCGAGCCGAGGACGCGAATCCGGACCCGATCCACGGGGATGATGTAGCTCCCCTCGACGAAGAACAGCTGATCGCCGCCGAACTGCAGGATGTCGAAGGTCGGCAGAGAGCCGGGACCACCAAGGTAGGCGAACCGCTGCGGCGGCGCGGTGTCGCCCGAGGTGAGCACGGCGTGCGACGCAACCTGGACGGACTGCGTCGCGAAGGTCGGAAAACCGACGGCGCCGTCGAGGGTGGTCTGCACGAAGTGCCGGTCGCCGACGACGCTCCACGGCACCTCGAGTTGCGCGTCGAGCGTCGCGGTGACTCCCTGGTCGCCCCACTCGAGCCGCGCACCCGCGAGCGAGGACGCGATGTTGCCGGCGAGCACGCGCGGGTTGGGACGGAGCATGTGCTCGCGTTCCGGATCACGACGGCCGAAGAAGCTCCACGGGCCGCCGCGCGCCCCGCTGTCGGGGCGCACCGACCACGCGCGCTCGTCGCGCGCGCCGAGGCTCACGGCCAGCGTCGAGACGGCACCCTCGAACCGGTACGTGAGCCGCCCCTCGGCGCGGTCGGCGCGATAGTAGTTGCGGACGTCGTTTCCGACCGCGAAGGTCGTCAGGGAGTTCGCGATGTCGCTGTAGATCCAGCGGTCGTTGCTCGCCGTAATGCGCCCGGCGCTCGCGTCGACCGTCAATCGGCGGCCGATCGAGCCGCGGATGTCGACGCTCGGATCGACGACGCCGAGCTGCGAGCGGTACGTCGCGAGCGCGTCGACCTCGATGCGAGCGGTGTCGAAGCTGAAGGTAGGTCCGACCGGGAACGACAGTCCGTCGCTGCGGTCGTAGCTCGGGATGCGTACCCCGTAGAACCCCGGAAGCGTCACGACTCGCAGGTCGCGAACTTCGATCGGCTCGTAGTCGAGCGAGATCGTGCCGTCCGGGCGCGTCGTCACACGGTACGTGAAGTCGCGATTGGGATAGATCCCGCCGCGCACGTTCCCGAGCGACGTCTCGTACACGCCGCCACCGATCGCGATCGCCCGCCCCGAGATCTCGACGCCGGGATGCAGGAAGAGATCGCCGCCGACGACGATGACGTCACCGTGCACGTTGCTCGCGACGGTCGCCGGTCCGCCGAGCACGATGACGGGCGACGTGTACATCGTGTCGCGCTCGAGCGCGACGGGCTTCGTCGAGTCCGAGCGGAGAAGCACGTGCGCGCCACGCAGATCGTCGCGCAGCCACCGGCCCGCGCGCCCGGGCCCGAGGTCGCTGATCTCGATCGTCTGCGCGCTCGCGATGCGCGACGCGGTCGCCGAGACGGCGACGGCGAGCGCGACGACGGCGAGCACACGCGTCGCGAGGGGAAGACGGATCACCGCGCGAGCTCCAGGAAGTTCTCGAGCATCCGCTTCCCGTTCTGGGTGAGGATCGATTCCGGGTGAAACTGCACGCCGTGCACGGGATGCTCCGCGTGGCGAAGGGCGTGAATCTCCTCGGGTGCGTCGATCGCCCTCGCGACGGGAATGAGCTCCCTGGGCAGCGACTCCGGCTCGACGACGAGCGAGTGATAGCGCATCACCTCGAGCGGGGTGGGAAGTCCGTCGAACACCCCCGCCCGATCGTGGGTGATGAGCGAGGTCTTGCCGTGCATCACGCGTCGGGCGCGAACGACCTTTCCGCCATACGCTTCACCGATCGCCTGATGGCCGAGGCAGACGCCGAGAATGGGAATCGTCGCGCCCCACCGCCGGATCGTCGGCACGGTGATCCCCGCTTCCGCCGGGGTGCACGGGCCCGGAGAGAGCACGATCGCCTGCGGCTCCATCGCGCCGACCTCCTCGACGGAGATCGCGTCGTTCCGCCGAACCTCCACCGTCGCGCCAAGCTCGCCGAGGTACTGGACGAGGTTGTAGGTGAAGGAGTCGTAGTTGTCGATGACGAGGATCATGCGGGAGCGAAGAACGGCCGGTCAGCCGCGCGGGTGGTACTGCTTGTGGACGGTGCGGAGATACTCGCGATCGACGTGCGTGTAGATCTGGGTCGTCGAGATATCGGCGTGCCCTAGCATCTCCTGGACCGCCCGGAGGTCGGCACCGTTCTCCAGAAGGTGCGTCGCGAAGGAGTGTCGAAGGGTATGCGGGGTGACGCGCTTCGCCAGTCCGGAGGTGGTGACGTGCCGCTGGAGGATCTTCCAGGCGCCCATCCGAGTCAATGGAGCGCCCCGCGCATTGAGGAACAGGATGCTCCTCCCCGCTCCCTTCTCGAGCTTCGGGCGCAGCTCGCGCAGGTAGAGGGCGACGGCGCCGATGGCGCTCCGCCCGATGGGGACCAGCCGCTCCTTCGCGCCCTTCCCGAAGACGCGGACGAGCGATTCATCGAAGAGCACGTCGCGCACGCCGAGGGTGATCCACTCGGAGACGCGCAGACCCGCGCCGTACGCCAGCTCGAGCATCGCGCGATCGCGGAAGACGAGGGGATCGTCGAGCGAGGGCGCGGCGAGCAGTCGCTCGACTTCGTCGACGGTGAGAACGTCAGGCAGCGTACGCCAGCGCTTGGGAGTCTCGAGACGGTCGCTCGGATCGCGGACGACGTGTCCCTCCCCGACCAGAAACCTGAAATAGGTGCGCACCGCGGAGACGTTGCGCCGGATCGACGCGGGCGAGAGGCCGAGGTCCTTGAGGTGATAGATGTACTCGCGAAGCAGGCGCGCGTCGACGTCGGTGGGGGCGGCCGCGCCGCGCACGCGCGCGTACTGCGCGAACCGCGTGATGTCGCGCGCGTATGCTTCGTCGGTGCGCTCGGAGACTCCGCGCTCGAGGTTGATGAAGTCGCGGAACTGCTCGAGCAGGAAAGCGCGCGCGATCTCCTGCTCCGGGGAAAGGCCGGTCATGCGACCGTGCGCCGGCGGCGGACCAGCCAGATCGCCGCGATCGCGACCGCGACGACGCCGGCGCCGATGAAGAGTCCGCGCTGCCACTGCGCCATCTTCGCCTGGAGCGTCGGCCAGTCGGCGCCGACGCGGTAGGCGAGCAGGACGACGATCCCGTACCAGATCGCCGACGCACTGCCGATGATCAGCGCGGCGCGCCCCGCGGGCACGCGCGCCGCGCCGGCGAATGGCGGAACGAGTGCGCGAATCCCGGGAAGGAACCGGCTGACGAAGAGCGCGAGGAACCCGCGCCGCTCGTAGAATGCGTGGAGGCGCGCCGCGGCGCTGCCCCCGCCAAGGCGCCGCTCGAGACGGCTCGCCCCGAAGCGGCGACCGGCGGCGTACATCCCCATCGCCCCGGCGAGATTGCCTGCCCACGTGGACAGAAGGGCGCCGGCGAGCGTCGCCTCACCGCGCGCGGCGAGGAATGCGCCGAAGGCGACGACGGTGTCGGCCGGGATGGGAGGAAAGATGTTCTCCACGGCGGCGACGAGGGCGAGCACGAGGTACAGCACGGCGGGACGCAGCGCCGTGAGCGACTCGAAATCACTCTCCATCTC
>JABFXM010000594.1 GCA_013361745.1 Gemmatimonadaceae bacterium
CGATCACCGGAATGAAGCCGATCGGCACGAACACGGCGAGAATCGTGAAGGTCGTCGCCGCGACGGCGAGCCCGATCTCGTCGGTCCCCTCGTGCGCCGCGCGCATGTGATCCTTCCCCATCTCCACATGGCGCACGATGTTCTCGCGCACCACGATCGCGTCGTCGATCAATATCCCGATCGCGAGCGACAGGCCGAGCAGCGACATGGTCTCGAGCTTGAACCCGAGCACCCAGACCATGATGAAGCTCGCGAGCACCGACACCGGCAGCGCGAGACCGGTGATCACGGTCGAGCGCCACGAGTTCAGGAAGAGGAAGACGACGAGCACCGTGAGCAGCGCACCCTCGAGCAGCGCTTCCTTCACGTTGGTCACCGCGGCGGTGACGCGCGTCCCCGAGTCCTTCACGAGCACGATCTGCGTGCCCTCGGGGAGCCCCTTCTGCAGATCCTTCACCTTCGCGCGCACCCGGTCGCTGACGTCGGTGGTGCTGTAGCCGGGCGACTTCTTGTTGTCGTTGCCGACCGCCTCGCCGTCGTTGTAGTGCGCGAGCGAGCGCGGCTCCTCGGTGCCGTCGCGCACCTGCGCCACCTGGCCGAGCCGGATGAGCTGTCCATTCCGCTCGGCGACGACCATCTGCATGAAGTCCTGCGGTCCCTCGAGCCGCCCCTTGAGGCGGATCGAGCGCTCGTCGAGCGCGCCGGTGACGCGGCCGACCGGCGCCGCGAGGTTCTGCGCCTGCAGCGCCTGCACCACCTGCCCGACGCTGACTCCCGCCGCCTGCAGGCGGTCGGGCTGCAGTTCGACCGTCAGCTCGCGCTCCACCTTTCCGAACACCTGCACCTCGGCGACACCGCTGAGCGAACGGAGCTCGCGGGTGATCTTCGGATCGGCGAGCCGCGTCAGATCCGCCTGGGACAGGTTCGTGGAGGTGAGCGCGAGCGAGACGATCGGCCGGTCGGTGTCGTTGAGCTTCGTGATCACCGGCTCCTTCATCTCCGCCGGGAGATCGGCGCGGATCGCGGAGATCTTGTCGCGGATCTCCTGCGTCGCGTCGCTCATGTTCGTGCCGAAGTTGAACTCGATGATGATCGAGGCGTAGCCGTCGTACGCCTTGCCCATCACCGTCTTCACCCCGCTGATCGCGGTGATCTGCTCCTCGACGGGATTCAGCACTTCCTTCTCGACGCCCTCGGGCGAGGCGCCGGGATAGATGAGGCCGACCGACGCGTACGGCGGCACCACCTCGGGGAACTCGTCGGTCTTCAGCTTGAAGAGCGCGACGAGGCCGAAGACGACCAACGCCACCATCGCGACGACGGTGACGAGCGGTCGCTTGATCGCGAAATCGGAGATGAACATTGTGCCGCTACCTCACTCTGATTGCGCCGGACGGTCGTTCACCGCCCGGACGCGCACGATCGTGTTCGGCGTGAGCCCCTGCGCACCGCCGACGAGCACGGTGTCGCCGACGGCGAGCCCCTTCGTGATCTCCACCGTCTCCGTCCCGCTGTCCTCGAGGCCGAGCGAGACGGCGGCCTTCTCCGCCTTGCCGTTCTTGATGCGAGTGACGGTCGGAACGAAGTCCTTCTGGTTCACCGCGTTCGACGGGATGACGATCCCCGTCCGCGCCTCGCTCGCGACGTGTCCCTCGGCGAACAATCCGCCGACGAGCGTGTTCCCGGCGTTCGGGATCGAGGCGAGGATGCGCACCTGCCGCGTCGTCGGATCGGCGACGGGATTGATTCGGGTGATGTGGCCGGTGAAGACGCGGTTGGGATATCCCTGGACGGTGAAGTTGACCGGCATGCCGAGCCGCACCGAGGAGATCTGGTCGCTCGGCACGCTCCCCTCGAGCCGCATGCTCGACGGGTCGACGATGGTGAAGAGCGCCGCGCCGGGCGAGGCGAGGTCTCCCGCGTTCACCGAGCGCACGCTGACCACGCCCGCGATCGGCGACTTGATGGTCGTCTTGTTCAGCTGCTTCTCGGCGACGGCGAAGCGCGCCTTCGCGTCGGCGAGCTGCGACTGGGCGGCGACGTTCTGCGTGCGCGCGTTCTCGACGTCGCGGTCGGCGATCGCGCCGGCGGCGATGAGCTTCTGCGCCCGCTCGAGGTTGCGCTGCGCCGCGTCGGCCGCGGTCTGCGCCGCCGTCACGCCGGAGCGCGCCGAGAGGTACGCGTCGCGGATCGCCGTGTCGTCGAGGCGCGCGAGCACCGTACCGACGCCGACGCGCGTTCCCTGGTCGACGAAGGTCTGCAGCACGGCGCCGCCGACTTCGGCGCGCACCGTGGCCTCCTGATCCGGATCGAGCGAGCCGGACATCGACGGCCCCGTCTCGATACGGCGCTCGGCGACGACGTAGACCTCCTGCGGCGAGATCGTGACGGCCTTCTGCTCGGCCGAGGTGGCCGCGTCGGCGTCGCCCTTCCTGCAGGCGCCCAGGCCGAAGGTTGCGGCGAGCAGCACCGCGCCGAGCGCCGCGCGACGCGACGCCATGGTGTGGACGATCATCACTGCTGCCCCCCGATCGAGTTCGTATTGGTCGCGCCCGCCGCTCCCTGCGGCTGCGGCGTCGTCTGCTGCTGTGGCGTGGTGCTCTGCTGCTGCGCCGCGCCGAAGCCGGCCGCTCCCGCCGCACCGGCTGCGCCCTGCGTCACCGTGCCTAACGGCAGGTCGTGGATGAGGGCGAGGCGGACCTCGGCGACGCGCAGGTTGCGCGCCGCGCTCGCCCGATTCGCCGCCGACTGCTCGAGGAGGAGCCGCGACTCGGAGAGCTCGAGCTGCGTCGAGATCCCTTCACGATAGCGCACCTCGGCGATGCCATAGGCGCGCGAGGCCTGTTCCGCTGTCCCCGCGCTCGCGTTCCAGGCGGCGATCGCCTGCTCGAGGTCGGCGATCGCGGAGCGCGTGTCGAGCGCGGCGAGCTCCTTCGTCTGCTGGTAGTTCTCGCGCGCCTCCATGAGGTTCGCGCGCGCGACCATCTCGTCGCCGGTGATGCGTCCGCCGGTGAAGAGCGGAACGGAGAGCATCGCCGTCACCGTCCAGTTGGGGTAGAAGGCGTCCCAGCCCGGGACGCCGCCGCCCGTCGGATACCCGATGCGTCCGTACTGCGTGCTCAGCGTCAGCGCGGGGATGCGCTGCGCGCGCGCGATCCGGAACTGATTCTCCTGCACCCGCACCGCCTGCGCGAGCTGCCGCACCTGCGCGCGTCCCTCGGCGCTCGTATCGGAGGCGATCGCGGCGCGCGCGGTCACGACGAAGCTCGAGTCGTCGAGCGCGGCGGCGTGCATCGTCGAGTCGGCGAAGGCGCTGACGAGGGTGAGCGGCTGGTCAGCCGGGAAGTCGAGGAGCTGCTTGAGGCGCAGCATCGCGATGTCGCGGCGCGTGCGGCTCTGGATCACCGCCGGCCGCTGGTTGTCGCGCGTCACCTGCGCCCGCAGCAGCTCGAACTCCGAGGTGTTGCCGACGTTGCGCGCCAGTGTCACCTGCGAGAGCGTGCGCTCGCTCTGCGCGAGCGAGGAGTCGGCGATGCTCGAGAGCTGCTCGGCGAGGGCGGCGTCGTAGTACGCCTCGGTGACCTGCAGGCGCAGCGAGGCGGTCGCGCTTGCGAGCCCGATCTCGGCCGAGCGGCGCGCCGCACCGGCGATGCGATTCGCGGCGAGGAGACGACCGCCAGCGAAGACCGTCCACGAGCCCTGCAGGCCTAACGTCAACGTCTGCTTGGCGGCGAAGATCTTGGCGAGCGGGCTGTTCGCGAGATCGGTCGCTCCGCCGCCGCAGTGGGTCCGCGCAGTGTTGAGGGCGTTCTGGCGCGTCGCCGCGCTCGCCGTGTCGGGGATTGGCACGGTGGTGCAGACGCCGTAGGTGGCCGGACCGGCGGGCCCCGACATCGACGCGGCCTGCCTGCTGATCGCCTCGAACTGGGACTCGAGCGTCTTCTGGAAGCTGATCGATCCGTTGAGCTGCGGCAGGTACTGCGCGCGCGCCTGATACTGCTGGCCGCGCGCGCGCAGGACGCCGGCGCGCGCGATGCGCACTCCTTCGCTCCGGTCCTCGGCG
The DNA here is from genome assembly GCA_013361745.1 of Gemmatimonadaceae bacterium. GTDB lineage: Bacteria > Gemmatimonadota > Gemmatimonadetes > Gemmatimonadales > Gemmatimonadaceae > JABFXC01. The sequence continues at coordinate 4,064 of JABFXM010000594.1, forward strand.
ATGCGCAGCGCTTCGTCGAGGGAGAGCGACCGGGCGGCAGGGGACGGGTACTGCGTGGCTGGTGTCGTCACCTGCGCGGGGAGCGCGCGCGCGAGGGCGCAGAGCGCGACCGCGGCGAAGGTGCGCGCGCCACGCCTTGATGATGGTCTCATCGTGAGTTGCTCGATCTGACTGGGGGGCGACGACCGTTGGCGGTCGAGGTCGCGTGCTTCGCTGCCGTCCTCGCGGGACGTGAACGCAGGCCGATCGCGCGCAGGAAGAGTCGCGCGTACGACCGCGGCGCGGCGGAGAGCGGCGGAAAGTGGTCGGCCATCAGCTCGCGTCCCATCGCGTCGGAGAAGATGACGCCGATGAGCATCGCGATCGCGGCGCGTTCGTCGACCTCACCCTCGAACCATCCACCTTCGGCGAGCGCGGCGAGATAGCCCTTGAGGGCGTGACGCGCGTGCTGCGGTCCCTCGCGCACGCAGGCGGCGAACTGCGGCCGCTCCTCCATCTCGCTCATCGTCTTGCGGATGATCGAGCGCCGCTGGCGGAGGAAGGCGAGGTTCGCGGCGACCCACGCGGTCATCTCGCGTTCAGGGTCGACGGGCTCGTCGGGGAGCGCGACGACGTCGCGGCGCTGCGCACCGGGCCGGATCGCCGCGGCGAGGAGGGCCTCCTTGCCGCCGAAGATACGGAAGAGGGTCACCTCGTTCACCCCGGCGGCCTCGGCGATGCGGCGCGTGGTCGCGCCGCGGAAGCCGTGCTCGGCGTAGACGCGCTCCGCCGCCTCGAGGATCTTGTCGCGACTCGGGCTTTCCATGGGGCCGAACGCTAGCACCGCCCGGCGGTGCACGCAAGTGAGTGCTTGCATACACCATGTGTTTATTGCAAATCGCTAACAGATGGCAGGACGCTATGAGCAGGAGGCTGTAAGCAGGAGGCTATAGGCAGGAGGCTGAAAGCCCTGAGCCCGCGGCCTCCAGCTTCCAGCCTCCAGCCTCCAGCCTCCAGCCTCCAGCCTCCAGCTTCCAGCTTCCAGCTTCCAGCCCCTAGCCGCCGATCGCGCGTATGTGCCCGGCGATCGCGTCGACGAGCGCGGGCGCGACCGGCAGCGTCGGGTCGCCGTACGAGCGCATCTGCGCCGCCTGATCCACCGGCACCATCTTCAGGACGTGGTTCATCCCGTCGATGATCGCGAGCTTTGCCTTCGGCTGCGCCTTCGCCAGCGACTCCGCGTCGGCGACCGTGACCTGCATGTCGG
>JABFXM010000597.1 GCA_013361745.1 Gemmatimonadaceae bacterium
GCATGACTGGCGGATGAACTTTCCTTCCACCTTCTCGACGCGCTTGCGGATCGTCTCGCGATAGGCGACCTGCGGCCGGCCGACGTTCGCGTCGACCTTGAACTCGCGCATCATGCGGTCGACGATGATCTCGAGGTGCAGCTCGCCCATGCCGGAGATGATCGTCTGTCCCGTCTCCGCATCGGAGTGCACCCGGAACGTCGGATCTTCCTCGGCCAGCTTCTGCAGCGCGATCGCGAGCTTGTCCTGGTCGGCCTTCGTCTTCGGCTCGATCGCGACGTCGATGACGGGGTTCGGGAACTTCATCGCCTCGAGGATGATCGGCTTCTCGTCGTCGCAGAGCGTGTCGCCCGTGCGCGTGTCCTTCAGGCCGATCGCGGCGGCGATGTCGCCGGCGCGCACTTCCTCGATCTCGTCGCGCTTGTTCGCGTGCATCTGGAGCAGACGCCCCACGCGCTCGCGCTTGTCCTTCGTCGAGTTGTAGACGTAGGAGCCCGACTTCAGCACGCCCGAGTAGACGCGGAAGAAGGTCAGCTTTCCGACGAACGGGTCGGTCGCGATCTTGAACGCGAGCGCCGCGAACGGCGCGTCGTCCGACACCTCGCGCGTCTCCTTCGTCTCGTCGTGATGCGGCGTGTGCCCCTCGACCGCCTTGATCTCGATCGGCGCCGGGAGGAAGTCGATCACCGCGTCGAGCAGCGCCTGCACGCCCTTGTTCTTGAACGAGGCGCCGCAGAGCACCGGGATCATCGCGCCGGCGATCGTCGCCTTGCGCACCGCGGTGCGGATCTCGTCGAAGGTGAGCTCCTCGCCGCCGAGATACTTCTCCAGCACCGCCTCGTCGTGCGACATCGCGACGGCGTGGTCGATGAGCGCGTGGCGCGCCTCCTCGACCGCGTCCTTGTACTCGGCGGGGACGTCGACGACCGTGAAGGTCTTGCCTAACGTCTCCTCGTCGAAGATGTACTGCTTGCGCTCGATCACGTCGAGGTGACCCGTGAACAGCTCGCCCGAGCCCACGGGGAGCTGGAGCGGGAAGGCGTCCTTCGAGAGGCGCTCGCGGATCATCTTCATGCAGCGATCGAAGTCCGCGCCGACGCGGTCCATCTTGTTCGCGAAGATGAGGCGCGGCACGCCGTAACGGTCCGCCTGGCGCCACACCGTCTCGGTCTGCGGCTCGACGCCGGCCACCGAATCGAGCAGCGTCACCGCGCCGTCGAGCACGCGCAGCGAGCGCTCCACCTCGACCGTGAAGTCGACGTGGCCCGGGGTGTCGATGATGTTGATCCGGTACTCCGGACCCTCGCCCTTCTTGTCGCTCTGGCCATGGCGCTGCCAGAAGCAGGTCGTCGCCGCGGACGTGATCGTGATGCCGCGCTCCTGCTCCTGCTCCATCCAGTCCATCGTGGCCGCGCCGTCGTGCACCTCGCCGATCTTGTGGCTCTTGCCCGTATAATAGAGCACACGCTCGGTCGTGGTCGTCTTGCCGGCATCGATGTGCGCCATGATGCCGATGTTGCGGTAATACTGGAGCGGAGTTTTCCGTGCCATATCGGTTGACCCGTCGCTAAACCGTCAGGGAGGCGCCGCATCGCGACCGCTTCCGTCTCGTCTCTCTTCGTCCACCAGCAAAAACGCGGGTGGACCAGGGCGCTCTCGAAAACGAGAGCCGGTATCCATCCGCCATCGCCGGGTGCACTCGCACTGCAGCACGAGTGGGGACCCAAGGCGCGCCGAGTTGTTGCATCCCGCACTCGACGTCAAGTTGTCCTGCGCTTGCTTCTCGGGAGCCATTCCGTCGTTCACCGACGGTCCGGCCGGTCTGCATTGCCCCTTCCTGCAGGGCACCCCCGCGTCCATCTCGATTTCCCGGATCGCGTCGCGATCCCGCGGGCCCATAGGTGTCGGCGCGCAGCTCGCCGATCGATTTGCCCTCCCGCCCAACGACGGCGCGGGGGAGCCTGAGAAAGGTAGTCCGATGCAGGCGTAAGTCAACCGGCGCAAGCTCTTTGCGCCACGATAGCAGAGAGGGCGCCCGCTCCGGACCGCCCCCTCGTTCGTTCCCGTCCCGCCCGTGCCCGCTTACTGACCCTGCGTCGGCGGCGGCGCGGGTGGAAGCTGCGCCAGCCGCTGCTTCATCTGCTGAAAGCCCGCGTCGTTCGTCTGCGTCCCCTGCAGCTGCGCCCGGCTCGTCTGGCTCAGCATGCGCTGGATGTCGGCGATTCGGTCCTGCGTCCCCGGGTGGTCCGAGAACCAGCTCGAGACCGCGCCCCCGCCGCCCGACGACTGCTCCTCGGCCAGCAGCTTCTGGAAGAAGGTCAGCATCCCGTTCGGGTTGTAGCCCGCCTTAAGCATGTTCTGGAAGCCGCCTTCGTCCGCCTGGATCTCGTCCTGACGGCTGAACTTCGCGAAGATCGCCGCGCCGCCGATGTTGATCGCCGCTGCCGCCGCCTGGTTGTTGCACACGTTCGTCAGCGCGCACGCGATCGACACGCCCACCTGCGCCCCCTGCTGCTGCTCGATCTGCTTCACCGAGTGCCGCCGCACCACGTGCTCGATCTCGTGTCCGAGCACGCCCGCCAACTCGCTCGCGTTGTCGGCCCGCGCGAGGACTCCTCGATTGACGTAGACGTAGCCGCCCGGAAGCGCGAACGCGTTCACGACGTCGGTGTTCACGACGGCGAAGTGCCAATCGAGATCGGCCCGCGACGTTGTATGCGCGATCCGATTGCCGAGGTCGTTGACGTATCCGTCGATCGTCGGGTCGTTCAGCATCGGCAGCTGCGCGTTCACCTGCGCCGCCTCCTGCGCGCCGAGCTGCACCTCCTGCTGCGTCGAGACCGAGGCGCACCCGGCGACGAGCGCGAGCGCGGCAACGGTGACTATGGTCGTGCGCATGATCTGGCTCTCCTCGAGTGGTATCGTCGCGCCGTCACAGCGGCGCGAGACCTGGACCAAGGCACGAACCAGACCGCGCTCCCGCGCCCCGCTCGCCTTTCGACCCTGCTGTTACGGCCCAGTCGGGCTCGTGACGATCTCCGCTCGGTTCACCTGCGCGCGGAAGCTGCTCTTCGGCAGCGATGGGTGCGTCGCCTCCGCTGTCCAACCCATGTCCGAGACGTCTTTCAAGTCGATGGTCGCCCCGCTCGTGAGGCGGAACCCGGGAAGCTTGTCGAGCGACGTCGCGTAGGTGGCGTGCTGGGCGAAGTAGACGTCCTGCGCGTTGCGCAGCGCCGCGAGGTCTCCCTCGATGGCCCGCGCGATCCCGCGCGACGCGAGGTCGCGCTCGACGACACGCGAGGTGCGGTTGTACGAGTAGCCCAGACCGGTGTTCGCACCGCCCGCGAGCGGGATGAGCAGATCACCGCGCGCGCTGGCGCTCGACGAGGCGCTCGTCGAGGTGCTTGTCGAGCTGCTCGTGGCGGGCGTGCGGGTGGTGTCCGTCGAGCCTGACTGCGCGACGGCAGCCGCCGGAAGGAGAACCGCGGCGGCGAGAGAACTCATGGCGAGACGACGCATCGTTCGACCTCTGTGAACGTTTGAGCGTATGCAGAGCTGCGAACCAGCATTGCAAGAGGGCAGCCAGCCGGATTCGACCGATCCCCCCTGCTTTCCGTCTAGGACACGACGGTCGCGCGGTCCATCGCCGCGGCCTCGTTCCGCATCACCCGGCTCAGCGTCTCGATGAAGTGGGCGATGTGATCGGTATTTCCACGGTGCGCGGCGAGGAACGGGTCCATCACGGTGCAGCGGACCACGGCGACCCCTCCGGCGCGGAGGTAGTCCTGGTGGCTGAAGCCGAGTCCTTCGACGACGGGATCGGCGGCGTGGCCGTACTCGCGCGGCTGCAGCACGGTCTTCGTGACCAGGTAGTCGAGCGCGCGCAGGGGCCGCCCGCTCCCCAGGCGCATCGCGCGATAGACCCGCTCGGCGAGCTCGTTGGACTGCTCGAGGGTGTCGAGCCCGGGGTGGCCGATGGCGAAGCAGACGATGTTGACGTCGGGCCGCGGCAGGAGCACGAGGCGGAAGGGCGCGAGATCCGCCGACGCGAGCGCGGCATGCAACGCGAGCGCGCCCCGCGCCGCCTCGCCGATCAGTCGCCCATAGCCGGTCGCGTCGAGCGGCAGAACCTTGTGCGCCATCCAGACGCTCGCCGCCGCGGCACCCGGCTTCGACCCCTCGAGGATGAAGCGGCCGATGTACGCGGTGTCGGAATCGCTCTCGTGGAAGAGATACGGCGCGTCCACGCTCACCATCCCGCGGACCCGTTTGTCCCGGAACGAGATCGCGCCCGCCGGATACGGAACGGCGCCGAGCTTGTGCGGATCGATCGTCACCGAGTCGGCGCGAGGCAGCGCCGAGAAGGCGTGATACACCGATTCGCTCGGCCACAGCATCCCGGGCGGCTGCCCCTCCGACACTCGCTCGAAGGAGAGCCGTTCGCCGTCCGTCCCGCGCACCACCGCCGACGCGTACCCGCCCCAGGCCGCGTCGGCGTGCAGAGAGAAAGCGAGACCGTCGCGCCGGCCCGCGCGCATCCGTGCGCCGTCGATCAGGTCGAGCCGGTCCACCGCGCCCTCCTCCGTCGTCCCCATCACGCTCACGCAGGCGATGACGGGGCGATGCTGCGCGGCGAGCGCCTCGAGAATCTCCCGCAGCGCGTCGGTGTCCTGACGGAAGTGCGTGTCGACCGGCACTCGGAGCAGATGCGACTCGCCCATCCCGAGCACGCGACACGCCTTCGCGAAGGAGTAGTGCGCGGTGGACGGAACGAGCACGACACCCGGCGGCAGCGCGTCGCCGAAGCGCTCGGCGAGCCGCAGCCCGAACGCCTGGTAGCCGAGTCCGGAGATTCCGTTCTGCGCGACGGCGTTCGCCGCCGCGGGTGGATCGCCGAGCGCGCGCTGGAACGCGTCGTACGCGTCGAGCGCCGCGTCGGGCGCGATGTTCAGCAGCTCCCACAGACCGAGCTCGCCGATGCGAGCGCGCTCGCCGTCAGGCCTGACGATGTCGACGTCGCGAACGCCGAGCTCCTGCGCCGCCCAGCGGAGCGCGACGGGAAGGTACTTGAGGTTGCGCGCGACCCAGAGCGCCTCGATGTTGGCGACCGTTCCGCCCGAGCAGAGATGGCCCCACTGCCGCGTCGCGCCGTAGCCGATCATCCGCGCGATCTGCGCCGCCACCTGCAGCTCGAGGCGCGTCGTCACAGGTGAGCCTTCGGCAGCGACGTTGTTCGGATTGTACAGCATCGTCGCGATGTAGCCGATGAGGCTCGCCATCGTCGGATCGGATGCCATGTGCCCGACGTA
>JABFXM010000282.1 GCA_013361745.1 Gemmatimonadaceae bacterium
CAGGATCCTCGCGGGTTGCGTTGGGGCTCTGGGGGCATTCGAGCCTCGCGTGATCAGCAGGGAGATGGCCGAGGCTCTGAGAGTCTTGAGAACTGCCTGAAGGCATTGCTGTTCTCACGAGCCTCGGCACCTCGGCTGTTCTCCCCCGACAATCCCGCGATCTGCGCGGACCGACGAACCCCGACGCGACCCGCGACAACACCGACCGGACCCGGGCAGCAAAGCAGTCGACACGCGGCATCACGGCAGCGTGCTTCGGTCTTTCCGCGATTATATTGGTGTCTCCCGCGCCTCGCGCCCCGCTCCGCAGTATTCCGCTCCCCGCCCCGCCCTTTCCAACGGCACCCGCCCTGTAGTGTCACCGCTCCCGCCCCGCTCCCGCACCGATTCGCGGAACCGTGCGGCCCGTTGCGCTGTTCGTCTCAACTGATGTTGTCCCCGTCCGAATCCGTCGGACGGCCGGGCGCACGCGGAATGGCAACCGCCGCGGCGCCGTCACCCTCCTGGAGAGGTTCCATGAAGCCGATCGCGATCTATCACGAGCACCCCGAGTGGTTCCGTCCACTCTTCGCGGAGCTCGACCGTCGCCACCTGCCGTACGTGCGCATCGATGCATCCGCGCACGCGTACGACCCCGCCGAATCGGAGTCCCCCTGGTCGGTGGTCGTGAACCGGGCCTCGCCCTCCGCGTATCTCCGCGGCCACGCGCAGTCCACCTTTCACACCCTCAACTGGCTGCGCCATCTCGAGCGCATCGGGGTCCCCGTCGTCAACGGCTCGCAGCCGTACGAGATGGAGATCTCCAAGGCGCTCCAGCTCGACGTCCTGAGCGGGCTCGGTCTCCCGTACCCGAAGACGATCGTCGTCAACTCCGCCGAGCGTGTCCGTGACGCCGCGGCGAAGCTCCGCTATCCCGTGCTCGTCAAGGCGAACATCGGCGGCAGCGGCGCCGGGATCGTGAAGTACGACGACGAGGCCGCGCTCGCGGCGGCGGTCGACGAGGGGCGCGTCGCGTTAGGCATCGACGGCGTGGCGCTCGTGCAGGAAGCGGCGCCGCTGCGCGACGGCCACATCACCCGCATCGAGCTGCTCGGCGGGAAGTTCCTCTACGCGATCGACGTCTTCCCCGAGGAGGGATCGTTCGATCTCTGCCCGGCGGACATCTGCCAGACGACGCGCGGCGAGTCGCTCGCCCGCGCCGCGTGCGCGATCGACGCGCCGAAGAACGGGATGCGCGTGCAGGCGGCTTCCCCTGCGCCGGAGATCATCGTCGGCGCCGAGCGCATCGCGCGCGCGGTGGGGCTCGACATCGGCGGCATCGAGTTCCTCGTCGACGACCGCGACGGGCAGCACTACTACTACGACGTCAACGCGCTCTCCAACTTCGTCGCCGACGCGCCGCGTGTGATCGGCTTCGATCCCTGGCAGCCTTTCGTCGACTTCATCGAGAAGCGCGCGGGGGTGCAGCGAAGCGCGAAGCCATCGTGGTCCGGCGAGTCGCGTCGCGGCGGTCTCGAGGACCAGCCGGCGGCCGCCGCGTACGATGCGGCGCTCGCGCGCGGGGAGGGCTGAGCGATGGCCGGACAGCGACTGCGTTACGGCTACTGGCTCCCCGTCTTCGGCGGCTGGCTGCGCAACGTCCCCGACGAGGGGATGGAAGCGTCGTGGGAGTACGTGAAGAAGCTCGCGCGCCGGAGCGAGGAGCTCGGCTACGATCTGACGCTGATCGCCGAGCTGTTCCTGAACGACATCAAGGGGATCGACGCGCCCTCGCTCGACGCGTGGAGCACCGCCGCGGCGCTCGCGGCGGTAACGGAGACGCTCGAGCTGATGGTCGCCGTCAGGCCGACCTTCCATCAACCGGCGATCCTCGCGAAGCAGGCGGCGAACGTGGATCGTATCTCCAACGGCCGGCTCTCGCTCAATGTCGTCTCGAGCTGGTGGAAGGACGAGGCGCGGCGCTACGGCGTCCGCTTCGACGAGCATGACGACCGCTACGCGCGCACCGAGGAGTGGCTGACGGTGCTGAGCGGCGCGTGGAGGGAGAAGGAGTTCTCGCATCGCGGCGCGCTGTACGAGGTGAGCGAGACTATCCTCGAGCCGAAGCCCGTCCGTCGGCCGCGGCCGACGATCTACGCCGGCGGCGAGAGCGAGACGGCGAAGAATCTCATCGCCCGCCGCTGCGACGCGTACGTCATGCACGGCGATCCGCCGGAGCGTATCCGCCCGAAGATCGACGACATGCGCCGCCGCCGCGACGCGACCGGACTTCCCGGGATGGAGTACGGGATGGCCGCGTACGCGATCGTGCGCGACACGGAGCGGGAGGCGAAGGAGGAGCTCGCGCGCATCACCAACGTCGCCCCCGGTTCGCCGGGCTATCACAACTACCAGGACTGGATCGCGAACACGCAGCTCGAGTCGCGAGTGACGCTCGAGGACTACTCCGTCTCGAACCGCGGGCTCCGCGCGGGGCTCGTCGGCACACCGGAGCAGGTGGCGGAACGGATCCAGGAGTTCGAGGACGCGGGCGTCGGTCTGCTCCTGCTGCAGTGCAGCCCGCAGCTCGAGGAGATGGAGCGCTTCTCGGAGACCGTCATGCCGCCGCTCGCGACGGCGTGAGAGGCGGACGATACACGAACCCGCGGGATGCACGCGCGGCGAACCAGCGGAAGGCGGGGCAACGATACCGCGGTGAACGATACGCGATGCACGAAGGGGCCTCGGTCGGCGCTGGCTGACTGGGGTCCCGTCGTTCATCGTTCATCGAGCATCGCCGTATCGTTGCCCCGCCTTCCGCTCCTTCGCCTGCACGTGCATCCCGTTCCGTTCCGACATGCTCACCCTCTCACTCGAAACCAAGCCCGCCCCCGCCGAGGAGCAGGTCGTCCTCAAGGGCCTCCGCGCCTTCAACGTCGCGGTCATCGGTGACCCGCACGAGCGTCCGATCGCAGTCTTCGCGCGCGACGACGAGGGCCAGGTGCTCGGCGGGCTCCTCGGGCACATCAAGTGGCGCTGGCTTTACGTCGCGAAGCTCTGGCTTCCCGACTCGCTGCGTGGGTCCGGCACGGGGACGAAGCTGATGCGCATCGCCGAGGAGCACGCGTGGAAGGAGGACTGCCTCGGCGTGCACCTCGACACCTTCGAGTATCAGGCCCTCCCCTTCTACCAGAAGCTCGGCTATGAGCTGTTCGGCACCCTCGAGGGATATCCGCCCGGGTACCGACAGTTCTACCTGAAGAGGACGCGACCCGCGACGTGAGCGCGCCGCGCTCGCGCATCGCGCTGCGCGCCGCCCTGACGCTGCTCGGCGCCGCCGTGGTGAGCGTTCTCGTGCTGATCGGCGCGACGGAGCTGAACGTCGCGGTGCAGGGAGATCGCGTCGCGCCATGGGTGGCGTTCGCGCTGATGGTGCTCGCGGTCGTCGCCGGATGGCTGACGATCTGGGCGGCGCGCGGCTCGAATCCACTGGCGCGACTGGCGCCCGAGCGAAGGACCATCGACCGCGCCCCGCGTCGCGTCGTCGCCGCGCGAGTCCTGCTCGCATTCTCCGCACTGCTCGAGCTCCTCTTTCTCATGGGGCTTCCGCTGCGCTCCCTGCGCTGGGGTGAGCTCGTCACAGCCGAGATCATCGTCGCGCAGCTCGTCGCGACGCTCTATGCCGCGATCACCCTCGCGCATCGCGATCCGCGCGGTCGGCACGTCGCGATCGTGCTCGGCGCGTGGATGGTGAGCCAGCTGCTGCGGTCGACGTTCCAGCTCGCCGCCGCGCGGGGGAACCCGAATGCCGGCGCCGCGCCGGCGATGTCGTATCTGCTCGCCTGGCTGTGCTTCGGCGGCGCGATCGTCGCCGCGCTCTGCGTGCTCTCGCTGCGCGACGACTGGCCACCGCGAAACATCGCGACAGACGCCGCGGTTGTATCTTGAGTGCCCGCGGCGCCTGACCGCCGCTGCCTCTCCGAACCCGCATTCCACGAGCGACGCATGCGCCGCACGATGTGCAAGTCGAAGATCCACCGCGCCATCCTCACCGGCGCGGATCTCCACTACGTCGGCAGCCTCACCGTCGACCGCGACCTGATGGACGCGGCCGACATGCTGCCGTACGAGCAGGTGCACGTCGTCAACGTCAACAACGGCAACCGCCTCGTCACCTACGTCATCGAGGGCGCACGCGGGAGCGGGACGATGCAGCTCAACGGCGCCGCGGCCCGGCTCGGCGCTCCCGGTGACGTCGTCATCGTCCTCACGTACGCCGAATACGAGGAGAGCGAGGTGCGTCGCGGCTTCGAGCCCACCGTCGTCTTCGTCGACGCGAACAACAGGCAGGTGATGCTTCCCGAGCAGCATCCGGGGAGCGAATAGCGCCGCGTCGCGCGCCGCGTCGCGGCGCGCAGCGGCCCCGCGGCGTCGTTCACCACGACGCAGCCGATCCTCGCCCCGGGTCGCTTGTGCCGCGCGAGCGACGATCGCAGGATGCCCTCCCAACACACACGGAGAGGAGGCGCATCATGCACCGAAGCACTTCACTCGTCGCGCTCTGCTTGCTCGCCGTCGTCGCCTGTCAGGACCGGACGACGCCGACCTCCCCCGCTACCGCGTCCCGCGTCAGCGCTGATCGCGCGAAGGACGCGCCGCCGGGCACCATCGAGCTCACGAAGATCGCCGAGGGCTTCACGCAGCCGGTGGGCCTCGTCCACGCCAACGATCGGAGCGGACGTCTCTTCGTCATCGACCAGATCGGGCTCATTCGCGTCATCGACCGCGACGGAACGTTGCGCCCCGAGCCGTTCCTCGACCTCCGCCGTAAGATCGTTCCGCTGAACCCGCGCTACGACGAGCGCGGCCTGCTCGGCCTCGCCTTCCATCCGCGCTACAAGCAGAACGGGCAGTTCTACGTCTACTACAGTGCGCCGCTGCGCCCCGGTGCGCCCGCGGGCTACAACGTGACGAGCACGATCGCCGAGTTTCGCGTGTCGTCCGACCCGAACCGCGCCGACGCGATGTCGGAGCGGATCCTCCTCCAGGTGGACAAGCCGCAGAGCAATCATAACGGCGGCACGCTCGCCTTCGGCCCCGAGGACGGAAACCTCTACATCTCGATCGGCGACGGCGGCGGAGCGAACGACGTCGGACTCGGCCACGTCGAGGACTGGTACGCGGCGAATCCGGGCGGCAACGGCCAGGACGTGAGCCACAACCTGCTCGGCAACATCCTTCGCATCGACGTCGATCACCGGAGCGGCGGGATGGAGTACGCGGTCCCGCGCGACAATCCCTTCGCGCGCGGCGGCGGACTGCCGGAG
>JABFXM010000543.1 GCA_013361745.1 Gemmatimonadaceae bacterium
TGGGCGTGGATCCTGACGATTCCGATGGCGGCGATCATGGCGGCGATCGCGTACCACCTGCTGCGGGTGATGATCGCGCCGTGACGGAGCGAGGATGTAACACGGCAGCAGAATCGAGCGCCCGGACAGCACACTGTCCGGGCGCTCTCGCTTGCCGGTGCGCGCGCGCGACGTTCCGCTATCCGAGCACCGCGAGCGCGGTGGCGATCGCGATCACCTGGCCGACGAGCACGTCTCCGGGATAGTGCACGCCGAGCCGCACGCGCGAGAAGCCGACGAGCGTGGCGAGGGGGAGCAGCGCCGGGGCCGCCGCGGGCCAGCAGAGCGCGTACACCGCGGCGACCGACATCGCCGCCGCCGAATGGCCGCTGGGAAAGGAGAATCGGTCCGGCTCATCCATCCAGGAGCGCGCGCCGTGACGCGACGGCCGTGGGCGGCCGACGGTCCGTTTCACCGCCTGCACGACGAGGTGCGACACGATGAGCGCGATCAGCGCGTGGATCCCGGGCTGCCGCGCGCTGCCGCCGACGAGAATCGGCACGACCGCGGCGGCGATGCTGCCGCCGACTCCGCCGAGGTGCGTGATCGCCGTCCATCCCCACCGCGCGGCGCGCCGGCGCGACGGCCCGGTGGCGTAGCGGGCGAAGAGCGCGCGATCACGCGCGTCGAGGCGAGCGAAAAGTGAGATACCCATTTGCGATCGAAGATCGGCGCCCCAGGTCTCGGAGTGGTGGTCTCCCGGCAACGATCCGGTAACGAGACGCGGGCCGCGAGGCCCGGCGAGCATTGCCGCCTCGTGACCGCGCCGTCACGCCGGCGTTACCACGCGCGGCGAGACTCCTCTGCATCTCCACTCGAGCGAGTAAATGACAGAGTCTCGTGCGCCACGCATCCTGTTCTGCACCGACACCTACCCTCCACAGGTGAACGGTGTCTCCGTCGTCACCGCCCTCTCCGTCGCCGGGCTGCGCGCGCGCGGGTGGAAGGTCGCCGTCGTCGCGCCGCGGTATCCGAAGGACTCGCCCAATCCCTTCAACGACCCGCAGCCGGGCGCGGGGCTGGAGGACGAGCTGACGACGATCGCCAACGTCGGCTTCCCGCCGTATCCCGACATCCGCGTCGCCGCGCCGAACTACCCGGCCGTCGCCGCCGCCATGGCCCGCTTCCAGCCCGACGTGGTCCACTGCGAGACGGAGTTCGTCATCGGCCGGATGGGGCAGATCGCCGCGCGACGCGCTGGAGTTCCGCTCACGACCTCGTATCACACCGACTTCTCGCGGTACACGGAGTCGTATGGCCTGCCGTGGCTTCGCCCCGCGGTGAGCCGCTACATCGGTCGCTTCCACGGTCGCGCGCAGCGCACGTACACGCCGTCGGCGCCGGCCCGGGAGGACGTCCTCCGCATGGGCGCGAGCGAAGTCGAGGTGTGGGGCCGCGGCGTCGATGGAAGGATCTTCTCTCCGAAGCTGCGAAGCCCCGTGCTTCGCGACGCGTACGGCTTCGGGAACGCCTTCACCTTCGTGCACGTCGGGCGGCTCGCCGCCGAGAAGGGCGTCGAGACGATTCTCGCGGCGTATGCGCTCGCACGCCGCTCGCTCCCCGACGGCGCGATCCACCTCGTCATCGCCGGGGTCGGTCCCTGCGAGGCGGAGCTGCGCGCGCGCGCGCCCCTCGGCGTGACCTTCCTCGGATACCTCGACCGGCGAACGCTGCTTCCCCGCCTGTATGCGAGCGCCGACGCGTTCGTCTTCTCATCGCTCACGGAAACGCTGGGACTCGTGGTGCTCGAGGCCATGGCCTGCGGACTTCCCGTGATCGCGACGCCGGCCGGAGGCGTAGCCGACCATCTGCGCGACGGCGAGAACGGAATCGCCTTCCCGCCTGACGATACGGACGCGATGGCGCGGGCGATGGTGCGCCTGGCACTCGACCGACAGCTGGCCGCGCGGCTGGGAAAGGGCGCGCGCGCGACGGCCGAGTCGCTGTCGTGGGAGCCCGAGCTCGATCGACTGGATGCCAGCTACCGTCAGCTCCTCGCCCAGCGGCGCGACGCACGACCCGCGGTCCGTGAGGCGCAGTCTCACGTCGTGACGGCCCCGTTACACCTCCGAGACGCCAGCTCGACGTTGGCGAGCGATCGTTGACCCGCGACACTGCGACACCATTCTCCCCAACACGGAGTCACTCGTGAAACGCTGGACCTTCGCGGCCGCCGCCGCCCTCATGATCGCCACGCCGGCGTTCGCCCAGAACGTCGACCTCACCGGCGCTGGCGCGACCTTCCCGTATCCCCTCTATTCGAAGTGGTTCGACGCCTACGCCAAGAAGAGCGGCGTGAAGATCAACTATCAGTCGATCGGCTCCGGCGGCGGTATCCGCCAGCTCAGCGAGCAGACGGTGGACTTCGGCGCCTCGGATGCGCCGATGAAGGACGACGAGCTCGCGAAGGCGAAGGGCGGTGCCATCCTCCACTACCCGATGACGATGGGCGCGGTGGTCATCACCTACAACCTGCCGGAGGTGAAGCGCCCCCTTCGTCTCACCAGCGACGTCGTCGCCGACATCTACCTCGGCAAGATCACGAAGTGGAACGACGCGCGGATCGCCGCCCTGAATCCGGGCGCGAAGTTGCCGAACGCGGACATCCTCGTGGTGCACCGTTCCGACGGGAGCGGCACGAGCTTCATCTTCACCGACTATCTCAGCACCGTGAGCCCGGCGTGGGCGAGCGGCCCCGGACGCGGCAAGGAAGTGCAGTGGCCGACGGGCCTCGGCGCCAAGGGGAACGAAGGCGTCGCGGGTCAGGTGAGCCAGATGGCCGGCGCCATCGGCCACGTCGAGCTGGCGTACGCGAACCAGAACAAGCTCGCCGTCGCGCAGCTGAAGAACGCGTCGGGTAACTTCGTCGCGCCGAGCACGCAGTCCGTCACCGAGGCCGCAGCCGGCGTCGCGAAGACTCTCCCGGCGAACACGGACTACCGGATCTCGATCGTGAACGCGCCGGGCAAGAACGCGTACCCGATCTCGTCCTTCACCTGGATCCTCGTCTACCAGAACATGGCCGACGCGACGAAGGCGAAGAAGCTGAACGACTTCCTGCGCTGGGCGATCCACGACGGCCAGAAGCTCGCGCCAGCCCTCGACTACGCCCCGCTCCCGCAGAACATCGTGAAGGCGCTCGACAAGCGCCTCGCCGCGAAGCGATCCGTCGCGGCGCGCTGAGCACCGGCAGTACAGAAAGCCGAACGTCCAGGAACGCAGAACGGCGGTCGAGGAAAGATCCTCGACCGCCGTTCCGTTTTCGGCTGACCCCCGACCCCTGACCCCCGACCCCTGCCCTTACGGTCCTTGCCGCGGTTCCCGCGTCTCGGCGTGGTGCTTGATCTGCTTGCCTTCGGCGAGGAAGACCGCGTCCTCGCCGATGTTGGTCGCGAGATCGGCGACGCGCTCGAGATTGCGGCTGACGAGCAGCACCTCGAGAGAGGGATTGATCGTCCGCGGATCGGCCATCATGTGCGTGAGCAGGACGCGGAAGACCGAGTTGTGGAGCGCGTCCACCTGGTCGTCGTCGCGGCAGACCGCGCGGCCGAGCGCGCCGTCCGCGCGCACGAATGCATCGAGCGCGTCGGAGAGCATCTTGCGCGCACGTCGCGCCATGTCCTCGATCTGCGGCTGGAGCTGGAAGGTCCCGCCCCACGCCGCGAGGCGTTGCGCCGACTGCGCGATGTTCACCGCATGGTCGCCGACGCGCTCGAGATCGCTCGAGATCTTGATCGCGGCGATGATGAAGCGGAGGTCGCGCGCCATCGGCTGCTGGAGCGCGAGGAGCGAGATCGCGAGCTGCTCGACCTCGAGCTCGAGGCCGTCCACCTCGTGGTCGCCCTCGATCACCGCGTCCGCCTTGGCGGCGTCGCGTTCGGCGAGCGAGACGACCGACAGCTCGACCAGCGCCTCCGCCTTCGCGGACATGTCGAGCATGCGCTGCTTGAGCAGGCCGAGCTGGTCGTGAAAATGGCGAAAGCGCGTCGCGTCGGGCGCGGTCATCCGAATCTCCCCGTGATGTATGCGTCCGTGCGCTCCTCGCGCGGACTCGTGAACATGCGCTCCGTCGCGTCGACCTCGACGAGACGTCCCATGAAGAAGAACGCCGTGTAGTCCGAAACGCGAGCCGCCTGCTGCAGGTTGTGCGTGACGATGACGACGGTGAGCTCGCGCTTCAGCTCGTAGAGCAGCTCCTCGATCTTCTGCGTCGCGATCGGGTCGAGCGCGCTCGCCGGCTCGTCGAGCAGCAGGACCTCGGGCTCGTTGGCGAGCGCGCGCGCGATGCAGAGCCGCTGCTGCTGCCCGCCCGACAGGCCTAACGCGCTCTGGCGGAGACGGTCCTTCACCTCGTCCCAGAGCGCGGCCCGGCGAAGCGAGCTCTCCACCAGCTCATCGAGCTCCGCGCGCGAGCGGCCGCCGTTGATGCGCGGTCCGTACGCCACGTTCTCGTAGATGGACTTCGGGAAGGGATTCCAGCGCTGGAAGACCATCCCGATGCGCTGGCGCAGCGCGGTCGCGTCCATCCGCGAGGCGTAGATGTTCTCCCCGTCGAGCGCGATCTCTCCCGCGTGGTGCGTGCCGGGGATGATCTCGTTCAGCCGGTTGATCGAGCGGAGAAAGGTGGACTTCCCGCATCCGGACGGGCCGATGAGCGCCGTGACGCAGCGCGCCGGGATCACGAGGTCGATCTCGTGCAGCGCCTGCTTCTTCCCGTACCAGAACGAGAACTTGCTCGCGGCGATCGTGCCCGGGTGCCCCTCGCCGGCAGCGCGGGACGTGTCGAGGGGCCGCCGCGGCGAGACCGCGATGCGAGGCGGGGCGGTCATCCGAACCGTCCGGTGATGTAGGCCTCGGTCCGTTGATCGGCGGGCGCGGTGAAGATCGTCGCCGTGGGCGCGATCTCGACCAGCTCGCCGGCGAGCATGAACGCGGTGCGATCGGAGACCCGCGCCGCCTGTTGCATGTTGTGCGTCACGATTACCACCGTGACCTCGCGGCGCAGCTCGTACACGAGCTCCTCGACCTTCTGCGTGCTGATCGGGTCGAGCGATGCGGTGGGCTCGTCGAGCAGAAGCACCGCGGGCTCGGTCGCCAGCGCCCGGGCGATGCACAGACGCTGCTGCTGCCCGCCCGAGAGCCCGACCGCGCTCGCGCCGAGCCGGTCGCCCACCTCGTCCCAGAGCGCGGCGCGGCGCAGCGCGCGCTCCACGATCTGATCTGTCTCGCCACGTGAGGGCTTCTTCCCGTCGCGCA
>JABFXM010000363.1 GCA_013361745.1 Gemmatimonadaceae bacterium
CGAAGTCCGCCTGGTAGCGGAGCGCCGGCGTCGAGTGCGTCTTCGCGAGATCCTCGGTCTGCACCAGCTGCGCGTCGGTGGTGATCTCGCGGATGGCCCGCATCGCCAGCCGCGTCGCGCGGATCTGCCCGAGGAGCGCGCGCAGCATCTGCGCGTCGCTCCGCTCGTGCGGATACCAGACGCCGTAGAGCGCGGAGAAGCGCGCCGTCGTCAGCGGCTCGTTCACCGGGGTGAATCGTGTCACCCACGGATACCGCGCGGCGACGCGGCGCGCGAAGGCGGCGAGCCGTTCGGGGAACGCGGGATCGAGGAGGCTCGTGTCGAGCGGGCCGCTGCCATGATGGACGAGCCCGACGATCGGCTCGATCCCCAGCTCGCGGAGCTGCCGCATCCGCGCGTCGGTCCATTCCCAGGCGCGGCCGTGGGGCAGTCCCGCCTCGATGCGCTCCCAGAGCACGGGGTAGCGCACCACGCGGATGCCTAACGCGGCGAGGCGGTCGAGGTCGTCGTCACGGTCGTAGTGACCGGTGAGCGCGAGCTGATCGTGCTGTGCGTCGCCGACGCGATTGAGGGTACACTCGAGCCCCGCCCAGAGCTGCAGCGGGGCCCGGTCGTTCACCACGCGCTCCTCCGGCGTCTCGCGCACGTGGAGCGGACGCACGGTCAATCTCCGATCTCGTCGGCCGCCGCCGCGAGGGTCCGGCTCGAGCGCGACACACGCTCCCCACGACGCGAGCTCCGCTCGCTGGCGACCGCGGCCGGCCGCTCCTCACGGACGCGCAGCGCCTCGCGCATGATGCGATCCATGCGGGCGACGATCGACTCCCAGGTGTTCGCGCGCGCCTGCTCGATCCCGCGCGCGACCATCGACATGTCCGGCGACACGAGCGCGTGACGCACCGCGTTGACGAACTCGTCGCGCGACTCGGCGACCGCGACCACGGGCGTGAAGTTGTGGACGACGTCGCTCACCGCGGTCGAGACGATGGGCTTCCCCGCCGCCATGTACTCGAGGGTCTTCGTCGGATTGATGTACTCCGTCGCCTCGTTGAGGGCGAAGGGCATCAGGCAGACGTCGAACCCCTTCACGTACGACGGGAGCTCCGCGTACTGCCGCTGGCCGAGCCACCGGATGTTGGGCGCCTGCGGCAGCTCCCGCGGATCGACCTTCACCACGGGACCGACCATCACGAGCTCGGCGTCCGGGTTCCGCGCCGCGAGGATGCGGAGCAGGTCGTAATCGAGCCGCTCGTCGACGACGCCGAAGTAGCCCATCACCTTCTTCCCCAACCCGACGAGCTCCGGGGCGAGCGGGAGCTCCTCGGAGCGGGCACGGGCGAAGTGGTCCACGTCCACGCCGCAGCCGAAGAAGTGTACGTTCCGGTGGATGCGCGACTTCGCGCGCGAGAGCCGGTACCCGCCGGTGAAGACGACGTCCGACTGCGCGACGAGATAGCGCTCGCGGTCGACCAGCTCCGTCGGCGCGAAGCGGAACTTCGACAGCTCGTCCATGCAGTCGTAGACGATCCCCCGCTCGTCGAAGGCGCCGATCATCGCCGGCGCCGGCATCGGCGTGTAGAACCACTGCACCGGACGATCGAAGAGGCCGCCGAGGGGGCCGTCCGCCGCGATCTGGCGGCGCACGAGGTCGCGAACGATCGCGATCGACTCGTCGTAACGGCCGCGGAGCTCGCCGGGCAGGATCGGCACCGCGCGATGAACGCGCGGCATCGGAAGCGAGACGTCGAGGCGCGGGGTCGAGATGTCGTCGAGATGGACCGGCTCCTCGACGAACAGCACGTGTCCGCGCTGTGCCAGCCGCGAGAGAATCTGCTGCGGTCGCTGCCAGACGAAGTCCCAGCGCAGGTGGCTATGGACGATCAGGGACACGTCGAGCGTGTCCGCGGCCAGATGTGGAAGCGGGCTGGGCATGTTCTGGACTTTTCGAGAGAACGATTCGGCCGCGAGCGACGGCGCATGCGGCTGGCGCAAAAGGGAAAAGCAAGCTGTGTGCCCGCTCACTCTGTGCGGTCCCGCACCGAGGTCGCCGGACAAAACACGGGCGCGACCCGATGGTCGCGCCCGTGCCTAACGGTGAGTCCGGCGCCCGTCAGTCGCCGACCGCGAGCTCCGCCGCGCTCGTCCGCGCGTCGCCGGAGAGCACGCCGCGCCACTGCCTGACGATCTCCCGGTAGCGCGCCCCCACGGGACGCATCTTCCGGTCGAGGTCGTACATCCCGACCGCGTGCAGGTCGTTCCGCTCGACGCGGAGCGCATGCTGCCAGTCGATCTGGTCGGTGAGCGAATACCAGGTGAACCCCATCACTGGGATCCCCGAGGCGCGCATCGCCATGATGTCCGCCCACTGCCGGTCGATCCACTCCACGGCCTGGCTGCTGACCCGGTTCGTCTCGCAGTGGAAGATCGGGACGCGGTAGCGGTTGTAGTACTGCGTCGCGAGCCGCTTGAACCCCATCGGGTTGCGCGTCGTCGTCGAGCGCCCCGTCGACGCGATGCGGTGCTCGCAGGTGGGGTAGTAGTCGACGCCGAGCCAGCGCTGGCCGATCGCGCGCTTCTCGCGGAAGAAGCTCAGGTCGTTCGAGGTGACGCCGTTCTCGTTCAGGTAGCCCGCCATCCCCGGCGCGAGCTCGTGCCCCATCGTCAGGTCGAGGGAGAGCTGCTTCAGCCCGTTCCAGCGATCGGCCTGCGCGCGCGACGTGGTGCCCGCGGCGTGGAAGTGCTCGATCGACTCACCCTGCACGATGATCGCGTCGGGCCGCTCCGAGAGGATCGCCTCGACCGCGAGCGCGTGCGCCATGCAGAGGTTGCGCATCGCCGTCGCGAAGGCGCGGTCGCTCGCCTCGCACTCGTTCCACCACCCGCGAAGGGCGGAGAAGCTCGCGCAGACGAAGATCTCGTTGACCGGGGTGAAGTGGCGCACCCACGGATACCGCTTCGCGAAGGCACGCGCGTACTCGGCGAAGAGCACGGGGAAGGCGGGATCCTGGAAGCCGCCGAGCCACGAGGGAACCCCGAAGTGGCAGAGATCGGCGATGACCGTGATCCCCAGCTCGCGCAGCCGCGCCATCTGGGCGTCGGCGTGGTCCCAGTCGTACCGGTGCGGCGCGACGTGGACCTTGTAGTAGGGCGGCCCGTAGCGGAGCGCGTTCAACCCGCTCTCGCGCACGAGGGCGAAGTCTTCCTCCCACCGCGCGTAGTGTCCGCACTTCTCCATCTGATCGATGCGGACACCGCCGGCGATGGTGGGATAGCTGTTCTCGATGCCGGTGGCGAAAAGAAACGGAGACGGAGACATCAGGCTCATGGTCCGGTTGCGCGTCGGGTCGTGGGAGGCGGCCGTTCGAGGGCAGCCGCGAGTTCACGCGCGTCGGAGGGCCGTCCTTCGATCGACGGTCGCGACGGCTTCAGACGAACTACTCTGAGGAAAGACACAGCAGTTGCTCTCTTTCCTACCCTTCGATGGGGAAGAGGAGCCGTGAAACGACGGGGCCGGTTCCGTTGAAAGAGCGGGGCGGGGAGCGAGATACCGCGGCGCGGGGGGCGGGGGCGGGGAAAGGACCTGTAAGGAGCGAGGCCGACGCGCGGCGCCTATGGCGCCGCAGTCGGCCTCTTTGATTCGATCGTTGGGGGCTGGGGCTTTGTCGCGGGTCGCGTCGGGTTCCGTCAGTGAGTCGGCATCGCGCGATTGTCGGGAGAGGACAGCCGAGGTGCTGAGGCTCGTGAGAACAGCAATGCCTTCAGGCAGTTCTCAAGACTCTCAGAGCCTCAGCCATCTCCCTGCAAACCGCGCGATGCCCGAATGCGCGCGAGCCCCGACGCGACCCGGAACGATGCGGCGATCAGCCAACAGTCCCGCCCCCCGCCCCCCGTCCCGATGCTGGCGTCAAACTGACTCTATCCGTGCCCCCGCTGCTGCCTTCGAGAGCCAGACCCGCGGGGTCAAACCGAACTTCCGCTCGTAGTCCCGCCCGATCCCCGGCGCCGCATTCGCGAGCGCGGCTTCGTCGCCGACGACGATCATGCATCCGCCCCAGCCGGCGCCCGTGAGGCGGGCGCCGCGCACTCCGGGCGCCTGCATCGAGCGCTCGACGAGCCAGTCGAGCTCGGGGCGCGAGCACTCGTAGAGATCGCGCAGCGACTCGTGCGAGCCGAGGAGGAGCTCGCCCGTGAGCGGCTTCCCGGCGCGGAGGAGGGCCACCGCCTGCTGCACGCGCCGCGTCTCGCGGGAAACGTGGAGGGCACGGCGGTCGAGCGGGTCGGGAAGCTTTGCCTCGAGGACCTGCTCGGGGGTCGCGGCCGCGAGGTTTGGGAGATCCGGCCAGCGCTCGCGCAGCAGCCGCAGCGCCTCCTCGCATTCCGCCTGGCGCGTATTGAACGCGGAATCACGCAGCGATCGCCGCACCGCGCTGTCGATGATCAGCACCGTGTCGCGGAAGGGCACCAGCTCGGTCTCGGTCGTCGCGCAGTCGAGGTGCAGCGCCTCCCCCTCGCGCGCGAGCGCCGACGCGAACTGGTCCAGGATCCCCGACGCCACTCCGACGACGCCCGTCTCGGCCCGCCATCCGATCATCGCCACTTCGCGTGGCTCGATCGTCCGGCCGAGCGCCGTCGCCACCGCGAGCGCCGTGGCGACCTCGATCGCCGCCGAGGAGCTGAGCCCTGCGGCGGTGGGGACGTCGCTCATCACTGCCGCGTCGAGCCCCGCCCGCGCCAGCGCGCTGCCTAACGCGTCGCTCGCGATGGGAGCGGCGACGCCGACGAGATAGTCCCACCACTGCTCGCCGCGCGTCGGTGTCACCAGCGAGGCCTCGCCGATCCCCGGCTCGTTCGCCGACACCGCGCGGAGCTTGCCCGCGCCGTCTCGCCTCACCCCGGCCGCGACCCAGGTGCGCCGCTCGATCCCGATCGGGAGCACTTCGCCGCCGTTGTAGTCGGTGTGCTCCCCGATGAGGTTCACGCGGCCGGGCGCCGACGCGATCGCGTCCGGCTCGCGCCCGTAGCGCTGCTGGAAGAGCGCACGCACCGCGGCGGCGCAGGGAGTGGTGTCGGTGGTCGGCATCTGATGGTCGATGTGCGACGGTGCGCGATGCGAGAAGTGCGCCCGTCAGTGCGCGGCGCCCGGCGGCATGCCGCTAGCCCAGCCTGTCGCCGACCGCGATCCCGCGGCCGCGCGCGAGCTGCTCCGGCGACATCCGCGTCTTCCCCGAGGCCTGCACCTGCGCGACGCGCACCGCGCCCTCGGCGCAGGCGACGAGCATTCCGTCCGC
>JABFXM010000485.1 GCA_013361745.1 Gemmatimonadaceae bacterium
ATCTGGTCCACCGGTTGCGCGCGGGGTGCGACGCGATCGCCGTCGGCATCGGGACGGCGATCGCGGACGATCCGCTGCTCACCGTTCGCGGTCGCGGGAAGCCGCGCATCCCGCCCGTCCGCGTGATCTTCGATCGCGAGGCCCGGCTCCCGCTCGCGTCGCGGCTCGTCCGCACCGCGGTGCAGGCGCCGCTCCTCGTCGTGACGAACGGCTCCGCCCCGGCGCGAGAAGCCGCGCTGCACGAGGCGGGGGCGCGGGTGATCCGCGCCGACGGCACCGCCTCGGCACTCCGAGCGTTGCGCGGGGAGGGAATCACCTCGCTCTTCGCCGAGGGCGGGGCCGGAGTCGCCGGCGCCCTGCTCGACGCGGAGGCGGTGGACCGATTGATTATCTTTCGGGCACCGATCCTCCTCGGAGGGGGCGCGTTGCCCGCGTTCTCGATGGCGCGGGCCGCGCCGCTCGACGACGCGCCGCGGCTTCGCCTGCTGCGCCACCGCCGGCTCGGCGAGGACGAGATGACCATCTACGCGATGCACTGACCGTGTTCACCGGAATCGTCGACGACGTCGGCACGATCGAGCGGGTCGGCACGACCGGCGCCGGGCGCGAGCTGCGCGTGCGCACGCGCTACGCCGACCTCGCCGACGGCGAGAGCATCGCCTGCAATGGCGCGTGCCTGACGGTGCGCGACCACGGCGACGGGTGGTTCACCGTCGCGGCTGTCGTCACGACGCGCGACCGAACGACGATCGGCGACTGGAAGGCAGGGACGCGGATCAATCTCGAGCGGGCCCTCCGCGCCGGCGACCGGCTCGGCGGCCACATCGTGCAGGGCCACGTCGACTGCGTCGGCGAGGTGACCGCGGTCGCGCGCCGGGACGACGCGCTGCTGATCGACGTCGCGGTCCCCGAGGAGATCGCGCTGCTGATGGTGCCGCACGGCTCGGTGACAGTGGACGGCGTCAGCCTGACCGTCAACGCGCTGCTCGGCAGCGAGGGTTTTCAGCTCTCGATCATCGAGTACACCGAGCGGCAGACGACGGTCGGCGCACTGCGGGCCGGGAGCCGCGTACACGTCGAGGCCGACGTGATCGCGAAGCACGTGCAGCGACTGGTCGCCGCGCAGCGCGCGGCGCTCACATAGAGGCGGGACACATGGAATTCGGAACGGTGGAGCAGGCGATCGCCGACATCGCGGCCGGGAAGATGATCATCGTCGCCGACGACGAGGATCGCGAGAACGAGGGAGACCTCATCTGCGCGGCGTCGAGCGTGACGCCGGAGCTCGTGAACTTCATGATCCGGCGCGCCGGCGGGATGATCTGCCTCGCGCTCACGGGTGAGCGCGTCGGCCAGCTCGGGCTCGCGCCGCAGGGGGACGAGAACACCGAAGCGATGCGGACCGCGTTCACGGTGAGCATCGACGCGGCGCCGAAGTACGGGGTGACGACGGGGATCAGCGCGCACGATCGCGCGAAGACGATCCAGGTGGCCGTCGACCCGCACTCGACGCGCGCCGACCTCCGGCGCCCCGGACATGTCCATCCCCTTCGCGCGCGCGACGGCGGCGTCCTCCAGCGCGTCGGCCACACCGAGGCCGCGGTCGACCTCGCGCGGCTGGCGGGTCTCTATCCGGCCGGCGTGATCTGCGAGATCCTCAACGAGGACGGAACGACCGCGAAGCGCCCGCAGCTCGAGAAGTTCGCGGAGGAGCACGGGCTGACGTTCATCACCGTCGCGCAGCTCGTCGCCTACCGGCTGCAGAACGAGCGGCTGGTCCATCGCGTTGCCGAGGCGCGCCTGCCGACGGTGCACGGCGAGTGGCGCATCGTCGGCTATCGGAACGACGTCGACGCGCACGAGCACGTCGCGCTGGTCAAGGGTGACGTGAAGGGCGGGGAGGATGTGCTGGTCCGCGTTCACTCGAAGTGCCTGACGGGAGACGTCTTCCACTCGCAGCGCTGCGACTGCGGCTGGCAGCTCGACACCGCGATGTCGATGATCGACCGGGAGGGACGCGGGGTGATCGTCTACCTCGACCAGGAGGGGCGGGGAATCGGCCTGCTCAACAAGCTGAAGGCGTACGAGCTCCAGGACAGAGGCGCCGACACCGTCGAGGCGAACGAGCAGCTCGGGTTCAAGCCGGACCTCCGCAACTACGGCATCGGCGCGCAGATCATCCTCGATCTCGGCGCGAAGTCGATCCGGCCGATCACCAACAACCCGAAGAAGCTGGTCGGGCTGGAGGGATACGGGTTGAAGGTCGGGGAGCGCGTGCCGATCGTGCAGCCCGCGCACGACGAGAACTCGGGCTACCTCAACACGAAGCGCGACAAGCTCGGACACCTGCTCGCGTCGTAGCCACACCGGCAACCGCGCCGGGCAACGCGCCGCTATTTTACATCCGATCGACGTGCGTCGACTTCCGGTACTCTCAGAGAACAGCATGGCCGAATTCACCGGAGAGCCTTCGGGCGCCGGACGCCGCTTCGCCGTCGTGGCGAGCCGCTTCAACGAAACGATCACCCAGAAGCTCGTCGAGGGCGCGGTGGACGCGCTGACGCGACACGGCGCGAGCTTCGACGACGTCGATCTGGTGTGGGTGCCGGGTGCGTGGGAGCTTCCCGCGGCCGTCCGGCGCCTGCTCGCGAGCGACCGTTATGACGCGATCGTCGCCGTCGGCGCGGTGATCCGCGGCGACACCCCGCACTTCGACTACGTCGCGGGCGAAGCGTCGCGCGGGCTCGCCGACGCGAGCACCGAGTTCGACAAGCCGATCGGCTTCGGGCTCCTGACCTGCGACACGATGGAGCAGGCCGAGGCGCGTGCGGGTGGCGCGCACGGCAACAAGGGCTGGGACGCGGCGCTCGCCGCACTCGAGATGGCCGACCTCTTCGATCGCCTCGACGTCGACGTCGGAGACGACGAATGAGGATCGAGTCCCGCGCGCGCTCGCGCGTGCTGCAGGCGCTGTACGCCTGGGACATGCGCGGCGAGCAGCCCCTCGACCGCGTCGCGACGACGATCTGGGACGACCTCGCCGTGCCTCCCGAGGAACGCTCGCTCGCCGGAAAGATCGTCCGCGTCGTGATCGCGCAGGGCGCGAAGCTCGACCGCGAGCTCGAGACAGTGACGACGAACTGGCGGCTCGAGCGGATCGGCGCGATCGAGCGCTCGGTGCTGCGCCTCGCCGCCGCCGAGCTCGCGGCGGGCGAGACGCCGACCAAGGTCGTGATCCAGGAGGCGGTGCGGCTCGCCGAGCGCTACGGCTCTCCGCAGAGCGCGCGCTTCGTGAACGGCGTCGTCGACGCGCTCGCCCGGCGGATGGGGCGGCTGTAGTGAAGCTGCTCCTCGTCAACTGGCAGGATCGCGAGAATCCCCAGGCCGGGGGCGCCGAGCAGCATCTCCACGAGATCTACGGGCGGCTGGCCGCTCGGGGACACGAGATCACGCTGCTCTGTTCCGGGTGGCGCGGAGCGCCGTCCCGCGCGACGGTCGACGGGATCGACGTCCACCGCGTCGGCACGCGCTACACCTTTCAATTCCTCGCACATCGCTACTATGTGCGACACTTCGCCGGTGCCGGCCACGACGTGCTCGTCGAGGACGTCAACAAGATTCCGCTCTACACGCCGCTCTGGGGCGCGCGGCGGACGCTGACGGTCGTTCCCCACCTGATGGGGACGACGGTCTTCCACGAGGCTCCGGCGCCGATGGCGGCGCTGGTGTGGCTCGCCGAGCGGCCCTTCCCCTTCGTCTACCGCGGGCGCCCCTTCGATGTGATCAGCGAGAGCACGCGCGACGATCTCGCGGCGCGCGGCATCGCGGCGCGCGACATCCGCGTCATCTACTGCGGGATCGACTGGCGCTTCTACACCCCGGCGCCGGAGGTGCGCGCCGAGCGCCCCCTCTTCGCGTACCTTGGTCGGCTCAAGCGCTATAAGGGGGTGGACATCGTCATTCGCGCCTTCGCCGCGCTCGGCCGTAGCGACGCGACGCTGGAGATCGCGGGGAGCGGGGACTATCGCCCGGAGCTGGAGGCGCTCGCCCGATCGCTTGACCTCGGCGATCGCGTGCGGTTTCTTGGGTTCGTGAGCGAGGCCGAGAAGCTGGCCCTCCTGCGTCGGGCCTGGGCGCTCGCCTTCGCGTCGCCCAAGGAAGGATGGGGAATCACCAACCTCGAGGCCGCGGCATGTGCGACGCCCGTCGTGGCATCCGACTCGCCGGGATTGCGGGAGTCGGTACGCGACGGCGAGACCGGCCTGCTCGTGGCGCACGGCGACGTGGCCGCGATGGCCCGAGCGATGGGACGCATCGCGGGCGACCGTTCGCTCGTGGACACCTTCGGCGCCGCGGGCCGTCGCTTTGCGGAGACTTTCACCTGGGATCGCGCGGCGGACCAGACCGCGGCGCATCTCGAGGAGATAATCGCGCCGTAGCAGCAAGGAGGAGTCGTATGGAGATCCTGTTCCAGTCCCACAACGCGGCGATCACGGATCGCATGAGAGAGCGTGGCGAGCGGCTCGTGCGTCGGCTCGCCACGCGCATGGAGCGCGTCGTCGACGCGACGCTGCGCTTCGAGGGCGACGGGAAGCAGCGACGCGTGGAGCTGGTCTTCCACGTCGCCGGCGGGAAGCGGCTCGTCGCCGAGGGGACTGGACGCTACTACGGACCTGCCCTCGCCCAGGCCGGATCCCGGCTGAAGGCGCAGCTCGATCACGCGCGCCGTACCCGACGCGAGCGGGTGCGCGACGCGGTCCGCCCGCAGCCGCTCGCCCGCGCATCGTGACGGCCCCGGTCACCGTCGGCCGTCTCTTCGACTCGCTTCGCGAGCGGCTCAGCCTCGAGCTGGTCGGCTCCGACGCCGGCCTCGCCCGCGAGATCGTCAGCCCGGAGGCCTCCAGCCCCGGGCTGGTCCTTGCCGGATACACGGAGCGCTTCGTCCCCAACCGCGTGCAGGTGCTCGGCGAGACCGAGATCAGCTTTCTCGCGTCACGCCCTGCGGAAGAGCGCCAGCGGGTGATCGACGCGTTCTTCGCCTTCAAAGTGCCCGCGGTGTTCGTGACGAAGGCGCAGGAGCTGCCGGCGGGACTGCTCGCCGCCGCCGACCGCGCGCAGGTCGCGATCCTCCGCTCGCCGCTCAAGACCAACGAGTTCTACCGGCGCATCAAGCCCTGGCTCGAGGATCAGTTCGCGCCGCAGACGACGCTGCACGGCTCGCTCGCCGACGTCTTCGGTGTCGGGCTGCTCTT
>JABFXM010000561.1 GCA_013361745.1 Gemmatimonadaceae bacterium
ACGAGGGCTCGACCGAGGATCCGAGGTTCGCGCACGCCGCGTAGGCGGCGACGAGCTCGATCGGCCGGAGCGCCGAGGCGCCGATCGCGCTCGATGGGACGGGCGCGATCGGCGACTGGATCCCCATCGCGCGCGCGAGGCCGGCGATCGAGTCGATGCCGAGCCTGAGGCCGAGCTGCACCGCGACCGGGTTGCGCGACTTCGTGAGCGCCTCACGGAGGGTCATCGGACCGAGGAACTTGTTGTCGCTGTTCCCGGGCTCGTAGACCTCGCCGGTCGGGAGCGGGATCTTCAGCGCGGTGTCCTGGACGATCGCGTTAGGCGGCGTGCTGTCGGCGACGGCGAGCGCGTAGACGATCGGCTTGAACGCGGAGCCCGGCTGACGCTGGGCGAGCACGGCGCGGTCGAACGGCGACTCCTGGTAGTTGCGTCCGCCGACGAGCGCGCGCACCTCGCCCGTCACCGGGTCGAGGGCGACGACGGCGCCCTGGAGATAGGCGCTGCTCCCCTTCGGGCGGTTGGTGTAGGTCGGATGCCTGTAGCCCGGTCGAAGCTCGACGGCGGCGGTGCCCTCGACGAGGGCGACCGTCGCGGCGCGCTGCAGCGCGGGGTCGAGCGTCGTGTAGATGCGGTAGCCGCCGTTCCCGACCGGCACCCCCGCGCGCTCGGCCTGCTGGCGCACGACGTCGACGAAGTAGGGCGCGGTGGCGGAGAGCCCGCCCGCGGCCACCGTCGTCACCGGCGACATCGAGGCGATGTCGGCCTGCTGCTTGGTGATGTATCCCTGACCGGCCATCAGCGCGAGCACGGTGTTCCGACGCTCGCGATTGCGATCGGGGAAGCGCGACGGATCGTAGCCGACGGGACTCTTCGGCAGCGAGGCGAGCGATGCGGCCTCGGGAAGCGTGAGCTGCGCCGCCGGCTTGCCGAAGTAGTGGCGGGCCGCGGCGTCGATGCCGTACCAGCCGTGGCCGAAGTTGATCTGGTTGAGATACGCCTCGAGGATCTGTTCCTTCGTGTAGTGGCGCTCCATCTCCCGCGCCGCTTCCTGCTCGCGCACCTTGCGGCCGAGCGACTTGTCGCGACGGTCGATGACGTCGGGATGCATGTTCCCGACGAGCTGCTGGGTGATCGTGCTCGCGCCGCGCGCGTCGCCTAACGCCGCGTCCTTGAGCGCGCCGAGCACTCCGACCACGTCGACCCCGTTGTGCTGGTAGAAGCGATGGTCCTCGACGGCGACGAACGCCTGGCCGACGTACTTCGGCAGGGTCCGGATGGAGACGCTGGTGCGCCACTCGCGGCCGATCTCGCCGATGAGCGAGCCGTCGCGCGCGTAGACGAGCGACGACTGCGGGGGCTGGACGAGCTGCCATGGCTCGCCGGTGGACGGCTGCGCCTGCGCGGTGAGCGCGATGGGGGCGGCGAGGAGCGCGGCGACGGTGAGGGAACGAAGCACGGTGCGAGGAGCGGGGCGGAGGTCGAGCGCCGGGACGGTCACCGGGGTGATACCCGCGACGCCGCCGGAAGATAGCGTCCTTCGGACGAGCGATGCGCCGCGGACGTCAGCGACGCCGCGGCGGGTGACGGGACGCACACCACCGCTCAGCTCATGTCCGCCGTGGGCCCGTAGATGTTGGGCAGGGGGACGTCGTTGAGCCGGAGATAGACGCTGAGCTGGCCGCGGTGATGGATGACGTGGTTCATCATGAAGCTCCGCAGGGCGACGACGCGCGGGACGTCGATGATCACGCGGCCGCCGTTCTTCAGGGCCCAGTGCTCCCGGAGGTAGTCATCGGACGCAGCGGCGATCGCCGCACGGGTGCTCCCGACGTTCGCGTCCATTCGCTGCAGCAGCTCCGCGGCGTTCCCGTACGGGGGTGGCGTGCGCGGGGTGCCCCCCGGGGGAAAGAAGTCGAACTCGGCCAGGCTCATGATCGCGGTCCCCCAGCCGACGAGGTTGGCGATGTGCGCCGCGAGCTCGCCGAGCGACATCGACTTCGCGTGCGGCTTCCAGGCGGCCTTCGCCTCGGGCACGCGCTCGAGGAGGGAGCGCGTCGTCCGCATCTCGTGATCGAACTCGGGAAGGATGGAAGCGGCGATCGGCATGAGCGTATCCGGGTTCACGTGGAGGTTCTCGTAATCGAGGGTCTAGCTGCAGAGGAAGTATTTCCCTTCATCGCCGATCGGCAAGCACTTGCCCAATCGATGAACACCCCGCAGAGACCGAAGCGACGGCCGCGATGGATCACCGTGCTCTTCGCGATGATCGTCCTCGCGGCGAGCGCGAGCGCGTGGCTGACGTGCCACGTCGACGAGGCGCATCCGAACCACCGTGTTCGCGACGGGCGGCTCGCGCGGCTGGGTGTCGTGATGTACACGCCGGCCGACGCACCGCGCGCCCTCGTCGTCTTCTTCGGCAACGATGTCGGCTTCTGGGGACCGCACCAGCAACTGGCGGCCGATCTCGCCGGGGACGGCTACGCGGTCGTCGGCGTCGACATCCGGCCGCTCTTCGCGTCGCTGCCCGATCGCTCGCCTCAGCGCGACAGCGTCTGCGCGGCGACGATCGCGGACATCGTCGCGCGAGCGCGCAGCGAGCTCTCGCTTCGGGATGCGCCGCTCGTCGTGGCGGGCCACTCGTTAGGCGCGGAGCTGGCGCTCTGGACGGGTGCACACGTTCCGCTCGAGCATCTCGCCGGTCTCCTCGCGCTGGCGCCGGGCTCGCGCAGCCACCTGCAGGTCTCGCCCTCCGACCTGCTGGGCCGAGAGCCCACGGGCCCTGAAAGCTTCGCCCTGTCCGACGTGATGGTCGTGCTGCGCGATCACGGCATCGACGTGGCGATCGTGCGCGGCGCGAACGACAAGCTGCGCGATGCCGACTCGGTGCTCATCGCGAGCGGCGGTCCGCGGACGAGAAAGTTCCTCGTGCCGTTCGCGGGCCATTCGATGCGCAAACTCGTGCTCGCCCGCTTCAGCATCGAGGACGCGCTGCGCTGGCTGCTCGCCGAGCAGCCGCGCGCGAGCACGGATTCCGCCGAGCGAAGCGGGCGCCTATCCGCGCGGTGAGGCAGCATCCTAGATTTGGTGGAGGATCCCGAACGGCTTCGCCACTCACGCGCCCATGCCCCGCCCAGTTCATCTCGCCATCGGCCAGATCAAGCCGCGAAAGGGTGAGTACCGCCACAACCTCGACCGGCTGGGCGCGATCTTCGCGCAGGCGGCGGCCGAGTCGCCGGTGCCGCAGCTGCTCCATCTGCCGGAGACCGCGCTCACCGGATACTTCCTCGAGGGCGGCGTCCGCGAGCACGCGCTGACCGCGGGCACCCTCGCGCGCGACCTCGCGGAGCTGCACCGGCGGCACGCGCGGGGCGCGACCTTCGACGTCGCGATCGGGTTCTACGAGCTCTGGGAGCACAAGCTCTACAACAGCGCGATGTACCTCTCGCTCGGCGGGGACGAGCCGGTCATCCGCCACATTCATCGCAAGGTCTTCCTGCCGACGTACGGGCTGTTCGACGAGGAGCGCTTCGTCGAGCGTGGGCAGTCGGTGCGCGCGTTCGACTCGCCCGTCGGCCGGGTGGCGATGCTCGTCTGTGAGGATGCGTGGCATTCGCTGAGCGGCACGCTGGCGGCGCTCGACGGAGCGGAGATCATCCTCGTGCACGCGGCGGCGCCGGCGCGCGGGGCGTTCCATGTCGACAGCGTCCCGGGGCCGGCGAGCCTCGCGCGGTGGGAGCGCCTGGTGCGGGAGATGGCGGAGGAGCACGGGGTGTTCGTGTCGCTCTCGCACCTCGCGGGGAGCGAGGGTGGAAAGCTGTTCGCCGGCGGCTCGGCGCTCGTCGGGCCGAAGGGTGACGTGCGAGTGCGCGCGCCGCTCTGGGACGAAGCGCTGGCGACGGCGGCGATCGACCTCAGCGATCTCGCGCGGGCCCGTGCGGACCTGCCGCTGATCGCGGATCTCGAGACGATGATGCCGCACCTCGTGGCGAACCTCGGTCAGGTGATGGCGCGGGAGCGGGTGCGGATGGAGTACGAGGAAGCGGTCGCGGGGCCGAGCGAGCCGCCGACGCGGGGGGCCCCCCCCGAACACAACGATCGCTCCGCGACCCCAGCCGCGCACAACCGTGCGATCCCGTCCGCCATCGATCCCTCGCGCGACCGCGGCCCGATCACCGTCGTCCACGCCTGCGACAGCGGCGGTCCGCCGCCGCTCGCCATCGATCCGGAGCTGACCACCGAGTGGCTCCTGCACTTCATCCGCCAGGAGACCGCGGCGCGTCACTTCCGGAAGGCGATCGTCGGCGTCTCCGGCGGCGTCGACTCCGCCGTCACCGCCTTCCTCGCCGCACGCGCGCTCGGCCCCGAGAACGTCATCGGGGTGCGGATGCCCTACCGGACGTCCAGCCGCGAGAGCCTCGAGCACGGACAGCTCGTGATCGACGCGTTAGGCATCGAGGGGCGCACGGTGGACATCAGCCCGGCGGTCGACGGATATCTCTCGACCGCGCCCGACGCCGACCCGACGCGGCGGGGCAACGTGATGGCGCGCGTCCGCATGATCACCATCTTCGACCTCTCGGCGCGCGACGCCGCGATACCGTTAGGCACGGGCAACAAGACCGAACGGCTGTTCGGCTACTTCACCTGGCACGCCGACGATTCACCCCCCGTGAACCCGCTCGGTGATCTCTTCAAGACGCAGGTCTGGACGCTGGCGCGCCACCTCGGCGTTCCGGCGCCCATCGTCGACAAGGCGCCGTCCGCGGACCTCGTCGCGGGGCAGACGGACGAGGGGGACTTCGGGATCAGCTACGAGAAGGCGGACCGCATCCTGAATCACCTGCTCTCGGGATACACGCCGGCCGAGATCGCGGCGCGGGGCTTCCCGGCCGCGGAGGTCGAGATCGTCCGCCAGCGCGTCGGCCGGACGCACTGGAAGCGGAAGCTGCCCACGGTGGCCATGCTCAGCCACAGCGCGATCGGCGAGAGCTACCTGCGCCCCGTCGACTACTGACGCCGCGGGCGCCGCTCATCACAACCCGCCCCGTTCATGCGTCGTCGCCTTCTCCGCCCCCGTGCTCTCGCCGTCCTCGTCGCCCTCACGGCGGCTGGCGCCCGCGCCCTTCCCGCGCAGCAACCCAGTGCACGGGAGCAGGCCGAGATGAAGGAGATGATGAGCTACCGGCTCACCGAGGCGATCTTCGGGAAGCTCATCAAGGTGCAGGACGACGTCT
>JABFXM010000221.1 GCA_013361745.1 Gemmatimonadaceae bacterium
CTGCACCGGCGTCGGAGTGAACTCCGCCTTCGGCGAGATCCCGGCGACGGTCCCCGTCGTCGTGAAGCGCTTGCCGTTCCCGCGGTCGACGTTGACCCGCACTGCCTGGCCGAGCCGGAGCGCGGAGAGCTGCGTCTCGCCGACGTAGGCGCGGAGGATGAGCGTGTCGAGCGCGGCGATCTTGTAGAGCGGCTGGCCCGGCTGCACGAACTCCCCGGGCTCGGCGTACGTCGCGAGCACGGTGCCGCCGAGCGGGTTCGTGATGCGCGACTTGGCGATGCGCTCGGCGATCTGCGCGACGCGCGCCACCGCCGCGGCGACGTCGCCGCTCGCGCCGCGCGTCTGGGCGCGCATCGCCGCGGCCTGCTCGTCGAGCGCGTGCCAGTCGCGCTCCGCCTGGTCGAGCTGTCGGGGGGGGATGATCTGCTTCTCGGCGAGCCCGCGCAGCCGCTCGTAGTCGCGCTTCGCCGCGTCGCGCTGCACCTCGAGCGCGTTCGCCTGCCGCTCGACGGATGCGACGCGAGAAGATGTCGCCGCCTGCTGCGCGAGGAGCTGCGCCCGCTCGAGGGCGAGCGCGGTCGTGTCGACGAGTCCCACCGCGGCGCCGGCGGCGAGCCGGTCGCCCTCGTTCACGTGCAGCGAGACGAGGCGGCCCGCCGCCTCCGCGGAGACCACGACCTCGGTAGTCTCGAAGTTCCCGTACGCGTCGGGAGCGGGAGAGCGGTGACAGGCGGCGAGAACGAGGGCGCCGAGCAGCAGCGCGCGAATCGCGGGGCGAGCGGTCATGGCCTGAGCGCGTCGAGGAAGAAGCTCGGCAGCTCTCCGCGGCGGCGCTCGACGAAGCGCGCGAACTCCTCCTCCTTCCAGCCGAACATCGTGTTCAGCATCGGACGCGCGGCGAATGGGAAGATGCAGAGGGAGACGAGGTTGACGATGAACTGCTCGACGGCGATCGCGCGCATCTTCTTCGCCTTGACGCGCTCGTCGATCTGCTTCGCGAGGGTGCCGAAGATCGCGGGCCGGATTCGCTCCGGGTCGACACCGGCGAGCGCCTGGACGAGCTGCCCCGCGCGCTCCGGGTGGTGATTGAGCTCGCTGAGCAGATACCCCGGGAGGTGCGGGGCCGCGCGCAGCTCGTCGAGCTCGTGGTGGACGACGCGCGCCACCTTCTCCTCGAGGGAGAGGTCGGAAGCGAGGATCGCGACGACGGGCGGCAGCAGCCGCGTCGCCGCGCGCCGGAACACCGCCTCGGCGAGCCGCTCCTTCGAGCGGAAGTAGTAGTGGAGCAGGGCGTGGTTGACCCCCGCCTCGGCGGCGATGTCCTGCATCCGCGCGCCTGCGGTCCCGCGGCGGAGGAAGACGCTGTTCGCCGCGTCGAGGATGCGCTGCTCCGTGTCCGCGTCCGCGGCCGGCGCGGCGGACTTCCTGCCCGCCGCGGCTCCGGTCGTGTTGCGTTTCTTGACAGCCATGTTTGACAGGATTGTTAACGCGAATATGGCGCTTTACCAGCGGACGCGCAAGCCGGGGAAACCCCACGCTTCACTCAGCCGGTTGAACAGAAGGCAGAAGGCGGGAGAGGATGACGGAAGCTCCTTCGGCTCTTGCTGCTTTGAACAGAATGCACGAAGGCACGAAGGGGTCTCGAGCAACCCTTCGTGCCTTCGTGCCTTCTGTTATTCACAGCAAGCAAGCGACCCCCGGCACGAGCAATCCTTCGCCGTCCTTCGACATCAGATCTGGCTTCGGCGCACCGCTTGCGTTATGCTCGCGACGGTCCCCCTCGCGTCACCCAGTCGGTTCGCCGCATGTCGCTTCGCACATTGTCTCCGCGCGCCCGCAGACAGCTCGTCGCGCCGCTCTCCGATACGGGGACCTTCCTCGGGATGACCATCGTCGTCCTCCTCGGCGATCTCGTCTCGAAGTCGATGGCGGTCGAGATGTGGTCGGGGCAGCGCTATCCGCTGCTCGGCGAGGCGGTGCGGATCGACGTCGTCCACAACCAACTCGGCGCCTTCAGCACCTCGCTCGGGGCGTGGACCTGGCCGGTGAACGTGACGCTGACCGCGCTCGCCCTCCTCCTCACCTTCTCCGCCTGCCCCCGCCTCGCGCGCATCGACGGGCTCGCGCCCACCGCGCTCGGCCTCATCGCCGGCGGTGCGCTCGGCAACCTGACGAGCCTCGTCACCTCGCCGGGGGGCGTCCCGGATTTCCTCGCGATCGCCCACGGCTACGACGCCGCGCTCGTCCTCAACGTCGCCGACGTCGCCGCGTACCTCGGGCTCGCCTGCTGCGCCCGGCTCGCCTGGAGCATCGTGCGCGCCTCGCTCGCCCACCCGGGCTGAGGGTGTGCCGCGACGCGCGCTCGCGCGTCGTTCTTGGTGACTGCCAGCGGCGCGAGCTCGCCGCCTGTACAGCTTCCAGAGTGACCTCGCCACTATCCGCTCCGTGAATCGCGTCCCGGGCACCCGCCGCCGCAACGTCCTGTGCATCCTCGCGCTGCTGTGCGCGGGGATGGTGACGGGGTGCAGCTGGCGCGTCGTGAACTGGCGCCCGAACCCGGAGGTCGCGCACTCGGAGCGGTCGTTCATGAGCGAGGGCGTGCGGATCACCGTCGAGCGGATGGCGCCCCTCCGCCCCGGACACTACCCGGCGGTGCTCGTCCTCAACCCGTCGAGCGGCACCGAGAGCAACGGCGGACGCTACATCCGCCGCTACGCCGACCAGTTCGCGCTCAACGGCTACGTCGCCTACGTCGTGCACTACTTCGACCGCACGGGCACCGAGGCGTCCAACGACGAGCTCGAGGACCGGGACTTTCCGATCTGGACGCGGACGCTGAGCGACGCGGTGACGTACGTGCAGCACGACAGCCTCGTCGACTCGACGCGTGTCGGCGTCTTCGGCTATTCGCTCGGCGCGTACATGGCGCTCGCCCTCGGCGCAGTGGACCGGCGCGTGAAGGCGCTCGTCGTGCTCGGCGGCGGCTTCTTCGACGCGCTCGCTCCGGCGGTGAAGCGCCTTCCGCCCACGCTGCTCCTCCACGGGAGCGACGACGACATCGTTCCCCTCCGCGAGGCACGCAAGGTGGACGCGACGCTGGCGCGGCTCGGCGTGGCGCACGAGCTGGTGGTCTATCCCGGCGAGGGCCACTCGCTCTCCGCGAAGACCGACCCGGACGTCGCGGCGCGCGGCATTCACTTCCTCGATCGGCACATGCGTGCGCCCTGGTGGCGTCGCTTCACGCCGACCCACACGGCGCCGGCGGGCACCACGCACGCGGACTGACCGCTCAGAACCGCTCGCCCTTCGCCTCGCGCGCTCTGCTCCCGAGCGGTCGGATCCGCGACCACATGGCGTAAAAGAACAGCAGCAGCGCGCCGATCTGCGCGGCGCCGAAGACGAGGATCGCGATCCGCAGCGCGAGCGCGCCGCTCGCCGTGCGCAGCAGCTCGCCGGTCACCCGCCCAGCCGTCCCGATGGTGAGCAGCCAGTACGCCCACTCGACCAGCGCCGGCCGGTAGCGCGTGTCCTCCCTGTCGGGCCGCGGGAAGAGCCAGAGCGCGACACCGAGGATCATCATCATCACGAAGCCGACGAAGATCGCGTGGGTGTGCGCGCTGATGACGTACGTCGACGGATAGCGATCGTACAGCTCGCGCCGCGCGATCATCCAGCCCCCGATGAGGAGCCCGAGGGCGAGGAAGGCGATCGCCGTCTTGATGTAGCGTCGAACGAGGGTGTACATGCGCGCGGGGTCAGCGGGAGAGCAGGATTCCCACCCCGGCCGCGATCAGTCCGAGCGCGAGCACCACGAGATGCGTCGCGAGGAAGAGCCGCGCGCGCCGCGTCGGCACCTGGACCTGCTGCAGGAGCGGGAGCGCGGTGAGAAAGACGACGATGAGCGCCGCGCCGAGCGCCAATTTCACCAGGAACAGGCGGTGATGAAAGACGCCCGTCGCCTGGCCCGCGCCGACGAAGCCGCGCAGCCAGCCGAGGGTGAGCCCGCTCGCGGCCAGCGCGATCACCGCGCCCCCGACGACGATCTTCAGTCGCGCCTTCACCGCGCCGAGGATGACGTACTTCGCCTTGCGCTCGACCGCCGACGCGCGCAGTGCGGGGCGGAGGATCAGCGGGTAATAGGCGACGGCGCCGAACCAGACGACGACGGCCCCGAGGTGCACGAGGACCGCCGCGCGGTAGAGCCAGAGGCGCGCCAGCGGAGAGAGGGCGGCCTCCAACTCAGGCGTCGGGCTCGCGCAGCCGGCTTCCCGGCGTCACGCCGCATTCCTCGTCGGTGAGGTAGCAGCCCGGATCGGATGCCCACGGGTCGCCATGGGTCTGGAGCGCGCGAACGCGGAAGCTCCCTCCACAGACATCCTTCCACTGGCACGATGCGCAGCGACCGCGAAGCAGGGGGGCGCGATGCCGCAAACCGGCGAGCAGAGGGTCCGAGAGGTCCTGCCAGATCTCGCTGAACTTCCGCGTCCGCACGTTGCCTAACGTGTGGGACATCCAGAACTGATCGGGGTGCACTTTGCCGAGGAAGTCGACGTCGGCGATCCCGACGCCGGAGCTGTTCAACCCGCCGCCGTTCCACTTCAGCAGCGTCAGTGCCTCGGCGGCGCGCCCGGGGTCTTCCTCGAGAAGCTTGAGATAGAGATATGGCCCGTCGGCGTGATTGTCGACCGTGAAGATCTCCTTCGTGAGGCCGCGCGCCGCGAAGTCGCGGGTGCGCCGGAGGATCGTGTCGATCGCGCGGCGCGCGTCGTCGTGCGTGAGCTCGTCGCTCTGCGCGCCGCGGCCGCTGTAGACGAGGTGGTAGAAGCAGGCGCGGTCGATCTCCTCCTTCTCGATGAAGTCGAAGATGGAATCGAGGTCGTGGCAATTGCGGCGCGTCAGCGTCATGCGCAGGCCGACCCGCTGTCCGACAGCCTTGCAGTTGCGGAAGCCGTTCATCGCCATCTCGAAGGCGCCCTTGTGCCCCCGGAAGCGGTCGTTCGTCGCGCCGATGCCGTCGAGCGAGATCCCGACGTAGCTGACGCCGAGCGCATGGAGCCTCTCGGCGACGGCGCGATCGATGAGCGTGCCGTTGGTGGAGAGCGTCGTGCGAACGCCGCGATCCCGCGCGTGCTCGATCAGCTCGAAGATGTCGGGGCGGATCAGCGGCTCGCCGCCCGAGAGCAGCAGCACCGGGATCCCGAACTCGGCGAGGTCGTCGATCAGCGCGCGCCCC
>JABFXM010000295.1 GCA_013361745.1 Gemmatimonadaceae bacterium
CGTTCGCGCCTGACGCGCGCGTCAACGCGAGCGCGAGCTTGAACGCGATCCCGACCGCGGCGAGGTTCTTGTCCGGGTACTCGCAGCCGTCGCGCTTCGGGTTGAGCACCGCGAGGCAGTCGGGCAGAGCGCCGCCAGGCAAGTGATGGTCGCTGACGATGACGTCGATCCCGGCGCGGCAGAGCGCACCCACCGGCTCGCGTGCGCTCGTCCCGCAGTCGCAGGTGACCACTACCCTCGCGCCGGCGTCGATCGCCGCGCGCACTCCTGCCATCGAGAGATCGTAGCCGTCGGTGACGCGGTGCGGGATGAAGGGTACCGCGGTCCCGCCGAGCTCGCGGATCGTGCGCGTCAGGATCGTCGTCGAGCAGATCCCGTCGACGTCGTAGTCGCCGTGCACCATCACCGTCTCGCGGTTGCGCACGGCGGTGGCGAGGCGCTCGACCGCCTTGTCGAGGTCGAGCATCGCCGAGGGCTGATGGAGCTGGTCGAGCCGCGGACGCAGGTAGCGCTTCGCGTCCTCCGGCGCGATCTGCCCGCGCGCGACGAGCAGCCGGCAGACGATCGGCGGGAGCTTCAGCGCCTCGACGAGCGCCGCGACCGCGCTCTCATCCACCGCCTGCGGAAGGATCCAGCGCGGCTGCGGGCGGACGCCGGCGGTGCGCGCGGCGAGCGGGGCGGCGGATGCGGTCACGAGCGAAATTTACCGGCCGCCCCGAGGGGCAACAAGCATCATTCCGCTGCGTACAGCAGCACCCCGCACGCCTCGCACATCTCGATCGCGCCCGTGCGCGCCATCTCGTGCCGCCGCTGCAGCGGCAGCGCCGTGTCGCAGCTCGCGCAGGCGCCGCCACGCAGCGGGAACACCGACTGCCCGCGCCGCCGGCGACGTACCTTGTCGTACTTCGACAGCAGCGAGCTGTTCACGCGCTTCGCCGAGCCGTCGCGCTTCATGCGCGCGTGGCGCAGCTCCTCCTCGATCGCGCGGCGCTCGCTCGCGATCGTGGTGCGCTCGGTCTCCTGCGAGCCCTCGATCTCGGCTACCGCGAGCTCCGCCTGCTGCGCGCGCGCCCGCGCCTCCTCGACGCGCGCCGCGATCCGCGCCGCTTCGGCGTCGGCGTCGCTCGCCATGCGCCGCGCGCTCTCGAGCTGCGCGCTCGCGGCGTTGGCTTCCCGGATGTTGGTGATCCCGTCGAGCTGCTTCTGGTTCCGCTCCTGGAGGGTGCGGTGCTGCGCCGCGCGGGCGCGTGCCTCGCGCAGCTTGTCCTCCTCGGCGCCGAGCGCATGCTTCGCCCGCTGCAGCGCCGTCGCGGCGAGCTCGCGGCTGCGCTCCAGCTCCTGCAGCCGCGGCTCGAGCGCGCGCAGCCGCGTCTCCAACGCTTCCACCGCCGCGTCTTCCCCTTCCAGAGCCACCAGCGCCATCACGTCCGGGTGCACACTCCCTCCATCGTCTCTGTAGTGCGGCTACGCCCGCCGCTTGCGAAATCCTTCCGTCTTCAACCCCTTCAGTCCCAGCTCACGCATCTCCGCGCCGAGCTGCTGTATCCGGCGCAGCAGCGTGTCCTGTGCATCGCCCGTCGCGGCGCGCCGCTGCTCCTCGAGCGCCGCGAGCTCCTCTTCGATCTCGAAGGCGCGCAGCTTGTTGATCGAATGTACGACGACGGAGGCCGCGTCTCCAACTGCCTCCGGCTCGACGAGGAGCTGCTGCTGCATCGTCACCACGTCCTCCGGGCTCAGCGCGGCGGCGATCGCGTCCACCGGCGCGTCCTCCTCCGCCGCGAGGAGCGTGGCGAAGATCCGCCGGTAGGCGGGAACGCGGAACCCGTTCGTTCCCAGCTTCTCGGCCACCATCTCGAGTTGCGGACGCTGGTGAAAGAGCGCGCGGAGCAGCTCACGCTCGACCAGCGCCGTCTTCCCGGTCACTTTCCCCCAGCCACGGATCGCCGGCCGCTCCTCGACCCATCCCCGACGGTCGCCGCCGCGCCGGTCGCCGCGCCGCTTGAGGAAGGGTCGCTGCGGGACGAACTCCTCGGGCGGAGGACCCTCGTTCATCCCGGGTGGCGGTCCCTCCATGTCGGGCGCGCCGTCGGGCGCCGTGAAATCGTCGCGCCGCGCGCCGGCACGTTCCGGCGCGATCTGGCTCGCGCGCGGTGACACGACGCGACGCGCCTCCTCGGCGAGCAGCTCGCGGCTCACCCCCGACGCCTCGCTCGCCCGGGCGATGTAGATGTCCCGCATCAGCGGGTCGGCGGTGGCGCGGATCGTCGGCAGGAGTCGGTCGAGGGCGCGGCGCTTCCCGGCGAGATCGCCGAACCAGCCGGCGCGCTCGAGGATCTGCACCTTCCGCTCGAAGAGATCGACCGCCTCGCCGAGCCGCGCGCGCAATCCGTCGGCGCCGTGCCTGGCGACGTAGCTGTCCGGATCCTCGCCGTCGGGGAGCGTGACGACGTGTACCGCCGCCCCCTGGCGCAGCAGCTCGTCCCCCGAGCGGAACGCCGCCTTCTGCCCCGGTGCGTCCGCGTCGTACAGCAGGTAGACCTTCTTCGCGTAGCGGGTGACGAGCCGCGCCTGGTCCTCGGTCATCGCCGTGCCTAACGGCGCGACGACTTCCTCGACCCCCGCCGCCATCAGCCGCACGACGTCGAAGTAACCCTCGACGACGAGCATCCGCTCCTCGCGCCGCGCCGCCAGCTTCGCGACGTTCAGCCCGTAGAGCAGCTTCCCCTTCGAGAACACCGGCGTCTCCGGGGAGTTCAGGTACTTCGGCTCCCCCTCGCCGATCACCCGCCCGCCGAAGCCGACGTGGCGCCCGCTGACGTCGAGGATCGGGAACATGAGCCGGCCGCGAAAGCGCGGACGCGGCTCCGTGTTCTCCTCGCGCTTCACCATAAACCCGCCCTCGAGCAGGGCGTCGTCGTCGTAGCCGAGCGAGTTGAGCGAGGCCCGCATCAGGCCGATCTCGCGCGGCGCGAAGCCGAGCGCGAAGCGGTTCGCGACCTCCTCGCTGATCCCGCGCTGCGCCAGGTAGTCGCGCGCCGGCCCCGCGTTGAGCTCCTCCCACAGATAGCGGGTGAAGTACTCCGCCGCCGCCGCGTTCATCTCCCAGAACCGCGCGCGCGGATCGGGGCCGTCCCGCTTGTCGCGCTCGACCTCGCGCACCTCGATCCCCGACTTCTCCGCCACCAGCTTCACCGCCGCCGGCCAGTCCATCCCCAGCCGCTTCTGCAGGAAGGTGAAGACGTCGCCGCCCTCGTGACACACGAAGCAGTAGTAGATCTTCTTCTTCGGCGAGACGGAGAAGTTTCGGTTCGTCCCCTGATGGAAGGGACAGGGCCCGCGGTAGTCGGCCCCGGTACGCCTCAGCTCCACGTACTCCCCGATCACCTGCACGATGTCCGCGCTCTCGCGGATTCGCTCGATCGTCTCGTCGGGGATCATCGGCGTCGCTCGCTCACAGCTCGGCGATGGTGACGCCGGTGCCGCCCTCGTTCCAGGCGCCGGCCCTGAATCCGCGGATGCGCGTGTCCTTGCGCAGCATCTCGTTGACGACCGCGCGCAGCGCGTTCGTTCCCTTCCCGTGGATGATCCGCAGCTCCTTCAGGTCGGCGCGGATCGCCGAGTCGAGCGCGTGCATCACCGCCACCTCGGCTTCGTCGGCGCGCATCCCGCGCAGGTCGATCTCGGTGTCGACGCGGACTTCCGGCGCGTCGCCGACGAGCGTCACCGCGCGCTCCTGCGGCTGCTGGTTGGCCGAGCGGCGCAGGCTGCCTAACGGCACGGCGAGCTTCATGACGCCGACCGCGACCACCGCCTCGTCGTCGCGCACGTCGATCACCCGCCCCGTGCGCCCGCCGAGCGTTTCCACTTCGACGAGATCGCCCTCGCTGATCTCCCCGTCTCTCTCTCGGAGCCGCTCTCCTCCGTCATCGCCGCGTTGAACGCGATCGAGGCGCGCCAGTGCCTCGCGCTGGTCGCCCGCCATCCGCTCGACGCGCTGCCGCGCCGAGCGCGCCGCCTCGTCGGCGGCGTCGCTCGCGGTCTTCTTCAGCTCCGCGATCGTGCGCTCGATCTCGGCGCGCGCGTCCAGCAGGTAGCGGCGCGCCTCCTGCCGCGACGCGCGCTCCACCTCGCGTTCGCGCTCCCGCACGCGCTGCTCGCGCTCGGCCAGCCGCTGCGCGCGGTGACGCGCTTCCTCGGCCATCGCCGCGGTCTCGCGCTCGCGTGTCGTGAGCTCGGTGTCCCGCCGCTCCAGCGATTCGATCAGCGCCGCCGCGTTGCGCTCGTCGATCGGCAGCCGCTCCTCGGCGCGCGCGATCACCACGTCGGGAAGGTTCAGCCGTCGGGCGATGCTGATCCCGTAGGAGCGGCCGGGAATCCCCTTGATCAGGCGATACGTCGGCGCGAGCGCCACCGCGTCGAACTGCAGCGAGGCGTTGACGACGCCGTCCACCTCGCCGGCGAGCTGCTTCAGCGCGCCGAGGTGCGTCGTCGCGAGGGTGAGGACACCGCGCGCCGTCAGCGCCTCGAGGATCGCCCCGCCCAACGCTGCTCCCTCGACGGGATCGGTCCCCGACCCGAGCTCGTCCACCAGCGCGAGGGAGTTGTTCGTCGAGCGCCGGAGGATCTCGCCGAGGTTCCGGAGATGGGCGCTGTAGGTCGAGAGCGAGGCCTCGATCGACTGCTCGTCGCCGATGTCGGCGAAGACGTCGTCGAACACCGCGAGTTGCGTCCCCGGCTCGACGGGCACCGGCGTCCCGCACTGCGCCAGCATCGACAGCAGCCCGACCGCCTTGAGCAGCACCGTCTTCCCGCCCGTATTGGGCCCCGAGACGAGCAGCGTCCGCTCCCCTGGCGCCATCGTCAGGTCGAAGGGGACGACCGCGACGCCCTGCGCGAGCAGCAACGGGTGCCGTCCGCCGACGATCGTGAAGCCGTCGCGCGGGGCGACCAGCTCCGCGCTCGCGCAGCGGAACTCGATCGCGTAGCGCGCACGCGCATAGAGCGAGTCGAGCGCGACCAGCGCCTCGAGCGCGCCGCGCATCTCCTCCGCGAGCGGTCGCACGCGGTCGGTCAGCTCGAGCAGGACGCGATCGACCTCGCGCTGCTCCTCCGCCTCGAGCTCGCGGATGCGATTTCCGAACTCGATCGCCGCCGGCGGCTCGACGAAAAGCGTCGCCCCGGTCTGCGAGGCGTCGTGGACGATCCCACCGACCGCGACGTGGCCGCCGC
>JABFXM010000174.1 GCA_013361745.1 Gemmatimonadaceae bacterium
CTCCACACACCGAGCACCGTGCGTGCACGCCGCCCGGCGGGACCTTGGCCGGGTCGACGCGAAAGACGGAGCGACATTCGGGGCAGGCGACGTTCATCGATCCTCCGCCACGCCGGCGACGTTGCGACGTGCGCCCTCGCTGTCGTCGTTCGGCGCGTCGTGCCGACGGTCGATCGTGAACACCGAGCCGGGCAGCGTCTTCGCGTAGCTCTTCATCTCGGTCGCTAGCTCACTCACCTGGGCGGCGTGCGTGAAATGCCGCCGCTCGTTCGTCACCACACCGATCGAGACCGTCATCAGCGGCACGCGGTGCAACTGCCCACGCCGGTCCTTGCCGAAATAATAGCCGGCACGCCGGTCCTGTTCCGAGTACTGGTACGGCGCCAGCGCGTCGAACACCTCGACGATCTCGGCGCAGACGTCGTTCACGAGCGCGACCGGGATGATGAAGATGAAGTCGTCGCCGCCGATGTGCCCGACGAATCCCTTCTCTCCCGCGACTCCCTTCACGACGTCGTGCAGGATCTTCGCGAGGATCCGGATGACGCGGTCGCCGTCGTAATAGCTGTACCGGTCGTTGAACTCCTTGAAGTGATCGAGGTCGGCGTAGCACACCGCGAACTTCTCGGCGCGCGCCATCCGGCGTCCGATCTCCGCCTCGATCTCCATCGTACCGGGCAGCCGCGTCGATGGATGCACGCGCACGTCGCGATCCGAGCGCCGCAGCAGCACGTCGAGTCGAGCGTCGACCTCGGTCGCACTGTTCCCGTCGCGGAGGACCTCGTCGGCATCGGAGTCGAAGGCGCGGACGAGCTGCTCGTCGCTCGCGATCCAGAGCACGGCCGGGACGATCCCGGTGTAGGAATCCGCCTTGAGTCGCCGGCAGGCGTGATCGCAGCTGTCGATGTCCCGACGCGCATCGAAAACGACGAGCCGCGGACGTCCTCGAAGGGCCAGCGCCATCAACGCGTTCTCGTCCTTCACCGTCACGACCGACAGCGACTGGCGCTCCAACCACGCATTCAACGTGGTGGGAACGGCTTGGTCGGTCGGCGAGAAGAGAACGGCGGTGGGTATGGCCACGCGGAGGTTAGCGGCTTGAACTGGCGGATGGACGGGCAAGATACGGGTCGCGCAAAGCGAAGTCACACGTGCGTCCTGCCGTCACTTGCGCGGTTTTTCCCTCTTGGGGCGGCTCAGAAAAAGAAGAACGCCACGCCGATGATCGCGTAGGCGATCAGAAGAAACGCCCCCTCGAGCCAGTTCGACGCGGCGTCCCGCACCACTGCGGACGCCACTGCGACCGCCAGCGTCACGCTCGCCAGCTCCATGGCGTGAAAGGCGAGGTCCATCGGTTGGCCGAACGCCATCCCCGCGAACACGAGCAGCGGCGCGATCAGCAGCGCGACCTGGATGCTCGAGCCGAGCGCGATGCTCACGGCGAGATCCATCCGGTTCTTGAGCGCCATCATCACCGCCGAGCTGTGCTC
The DNA here is from genome assembly GCA_013361745.1 of Gemmatimonadaceae bacterium. Classification (GTDB taxonomy): domain Bacteria; phylum Gemmatimonadota; class Gemmatimonadetes; order Gemmatimonadales; family Gemmatimonadaceae; genus JABFXC01. The sequence goes on from JABFXM010000174.1 coordinate 1,491, forward strand.
GGCCGCGTTGCCGATGATCGGGACGAGGATCAGGCCGACGAATGTCTCCGAGAGACCCATCCGCGAGACGGCCGCTTCCGTGCTTCCGACGAGGATCTCCGAGAGCCAGCCAATTCCGCCGGCGGCGACGAGCAGGATCACCACCGACCTCGGGAGCGACCACTCCGGCGGCTCCTCGCCGCAGGCGACGTCGCCCCCTTCGCCGAACGCAGCGCTGTGCGTCCACATCGAGTACACGAGCGAGAGCACGTAGCCGACGATCAACAGTCCGCCGACGAACTCCGACATGTGGACCGTGGCGACGCGTGCCGGATCCGGGTGCAACCAATGAAACACCGCGGGGACCGCGAGCCCGAGCACCGCGATCGTGAGCAGGGAGACGCTCATCCCCGCGAGCGCGGGATTGAAGCGCTGCTCACGGTGGCGCAGCCCGCCGGCGAGCTGCGCGGCCCCGAGCACGAGCAGGAGATTCCCGAGGATCGAGCCGGTGATCGACGCCTTCACGAGGTCGACGAGACCGGCGCGCAGCGCGAAGATGGCGATGATCAGCTCCGCCAGGTTGCCGAGCGTGGCGTTGAGCAGCCCGCCGATCGTCGGACCCGTGTGACCCGCGAGCTCCTCCGTCGCGCGCCCCAGGAGCCCGGAGAGCGGGATGATCGCCAGCGCCGCCAGGATGAACACGACGAGTGGAGACGCGTGCATCCGCTCGGCGACGATGGCGATCGGCGCCATGATCAGCAGCGAGTAGAGAAATTTCATTCGGGAGTGCTGGACCGCGCGCGGCGGACGATGCTGCCTAACGTGCGAAAGGAGACGCTGGTGCCGAGGTCCACCCCCGCGTCGGCGCCCGCGCTCGCGTCGCGAAGGCGGAGACGCAGCGACACGTACGCGTCCACGGTGCTGAGCGCGTGGTTGGCGATGACGGCGCCGAGATCGGTGATCGTGCGGCGGAAGGCGTCGTTGCTCGCGCGGATGTGGCGGCGGTAGATATCCTGGTGCAGCGGGGTGTCGCGCCATGACCACTGGAACTCCGGCCGCACGGCGTATTGCTGATAGAAGCGGAGCGCGGCGTCATAGGCGGCGGAGCCGACCGGTGGTGGCGCCGTCGGCGACGACCAGTAGGTCTTCCGCGCGAGCCGCCACATCGCGCCGTTGAAGGTGGTCGTATCGGTCTCCGGCACGAGTCCCGGTCCGGGATCCGAGTCGTACACGCCGCTCGCGATCCAGTGCTCCATGCGCTCGTAGTATTCGAAGTCGCCCTGCGGCTTCGGACCCGGAAACGGGGCGCGCGAGACGCGCAGCGCGAGATCGCGATACTGGCTCCGCTGCTCCACCCCCGCGCGATGATCCACTGCGTAGCGCGCCCAGAGGAATCCCTCGACCGCGAGATACGCGACGAATCGGTCCTGACGGAGCCGCGCCTGTCCCGCGCCGGGGAGAACCGCCGACGCTGCGGGCGCCCACCATTCGCTGCGCGGGGACGCGGCCACGCGTGCGCTCCGTGGCGCGATCCCCGCGGGGAGCGAAGGCAAGGCACCCCGCTCACGGCCGGCCAGGTCCCGCGTCCCCGCATCCGCCGCGAACGCTCGCGTCACCGCGCGGGGCGCGACGACGACCGGTGACGCGAGCGTTCCCTTCCCGCTCACGGTATCGCCCGCGTTCCCGCCAGTCTGTGCTCGCGCGTTTCCTGCGGTCAGCAGCACTCCCGCGATCACGGCGCGCACGACGGGCGAAGGGCGCATCAGAAGAGATAGCGGAGCGAGACGTACGTCGGCGGCTGACCCGATTCCGCCGAGAGCCCGCGCACGATTCGCGCGATGTCGAAGACGAGGCTGCCGGCGACGACGCCGAGGCCGAACGCCGGGCCGTCGCCCTCTCCGTTGCCGCGATCGAAGACGTACCCCGCGCGCGCAAATGCGCGTTCGCGATACCCGAGCGCGGCGCCGAAGCGCAGTGAGGGCGCGCGGAGCTTCATGTCATCGAGCAGATCGGCGGTGACGCGCATGTCCAGTTCGGGCGCACTGCGATGAACCTGTGGAACGCTTGCCGCGATCCCCGCCTGGATGCGTGTGGGCAGCGGATCGGACTGGCTCTGATCGTTCACCTGCAGCCGCGGGCCGACGTTCCGGATCGCGACGCCGACCGTCGCCGGGGCAAGCCCGGCCAGGTTCGCCTGCACACCCGCATCCAGCGCGCTCGAGGAGGCCGACACGGTCGGCACTCCGGCGCACCCTCCACTGCAGTCGAGCCGGAGCTGGACGATCTTGTAGCTTATGCCCGCCGAAAACCGCTTGACGACCGGCGTCGCGTACGTTGCGGCGTAGACGATGTTCTGCGGGATGAGCACACCCACCGTGTTGACCGTGTCGCGGATCTCCTGGCGGCCGTAGTAGACGATGTTCGCACCGATCGCGAGCACGCCGAGGAGCGCGGAGGGAACGATCAGCGTCACCGCGTCGCCCGTCGCGACGATCGTCTGCGAGTGATGGATCGCGATCTCGCGCCTGTCGGCACGCGCGATCGCCGACGGATTCCACCACACCCCTTCGCTCCCCGGCTGGTCGCCCACCACCGCCTGTCCCATCGCGACCGTTCGCGCCCCGACGGGCAGAAGGAGAAAGAGCGCGCCCTCCGTCGCCGGCTTCTGGCCCGGCAGCGGGTGCGCGCTCAGCACGAGGGCCGCGAGCGCGAGGACGAACGTCGCCGCGCTCGCGAGGTGGGATCCGCTAGAGCGGCGATGCCTCATCGATGAGCATCACCGGGATGTCGTCGCGCACGGGATAGGCGAGGCGACAGTGCTGACACACGAGCGTCGCGGAGGGCTCACGATACTCGAGTTGGCCCTTGCACTTCGGGCAGACGAGGATCGCGAGGAGCTGCGGGGCGAGACTCATCGGGGTTTCTCCTCCGGTATGCGGTAGCCGAAACGCTGCATGGCCCGCTCGTTCTTTCGCCAGTTCGCCAGCACCTTGACCCAGAGGTCCAGATATACCGGCTGGCCGACCAGCGCCTGCACCTTTTCGCGCGCCGACTGCCCGATCGCGCGGATGCGCGTTCCCTTGGCGCCGATGAGGATCCGCTTCTGGCTCTCGCGCTCGACGTAGAGAACCGCACGAATGTACACCGGGGTGCGGGTCTCGCGAAACTCCTCGACCTCGCACGCCAGGCTGTACGGAACTTCCTCGTCGAGCTGCTCGAGCGCCGACTCCCGCACCAGCTCCGCGGTGAAGAAGCGCATCGATTGCGTGCTGATGTCCTCCGAGTCGTAGAGGAAGGGGCTCTCGGGGAGCCGCTGCTTCACCTCCGCGAGGAGCTCGGCGACGCCTTCGCCCGTGAGCGCGGAGATGAATCGCGCCTCCGGGCTCGCCGCGGCGAGGGCGGCACGCTGCGCGACGTCGACGGCGTCGGCCTTGTTGTACACACGGAGCACGGGCGCGGCCGGGACCCGGTCGAGCTGCGCCGCGACGGCGAGGTCGGGGGCGGGCCCCTCCTTGGCGTCGGCGAGGTAGACGACGACGTCGGCGTCGAAGAGCGCGTCGAGTGCCGCGCCGCGCATCGCGCGCTGGAGCGCGTATCGGGGGTTGAGAAGTCCGGGCGTGTCGAACACGATCATCTGCGTGTCATCGTCGCTCACGATTCCGACGACGCGGTCGCGCGTCGACTGCGGCTTGGCGCTCACGATGCTGAGCTTCTGCCCGACGACGCGATTCAGGAAAGTGGACTTCCCGAGATCG
>JABFXM010000443.1 GCA_013361745.1 Gemmatimonadaceae bacterium
ACAGCGACGCCCGCAACGCGAAGGCCAGCACGTCGCGCGTCTCGTCCGGGTAGACGATCGCATCCACGTAACCGCGCGCGGCGGCGTATCGCGCGTCGAGCTGATGCTCGTAGTCGGCGCGCATCTCGTCGACGGCGCGCTGGGTGTCGGCGTCGAGGGACTTCTTGGCGGCGGCCGCCTTGGTGAGCGCAGGACCGTGCACGGCCTGCACCGCGCTCTCCCCCTCCATCACCGCCATCCGGCCGGTCGGCCAGGAGAAGATGAAATCGGGATCGAAGCCCTGCCCCGCCATCGCGTAGTAGCCGGCGCCGGAGGCATGATTGACGGTGAGCACGAGCTTCGGCACGCGCGCCGTGGCCATGGCTTCGACGAAGCGCGCGCCGGAGCGGATCACGCCCTCGTGCTCGGACTCGGGGCCGACCATGAAGCCGGAGACGTCCTGCACGAAGAGGAGCGGAATCCCCTCGCGGTCGCAGCGATCGATGTAGAAAGCGACCTTCTCGGCGCTCTCGGCGTATACGATCCCGCCGAAGCGCGGCTTCTCCCCGGCGCGGCCCTTCACGAGACCACGCTGGTTGGCGATGATCGCGACGGGGATGCCGTCGATCCGCGCGTCGGCGCAGATCATCTCCTTCGCGAGGTGCTCCTGGAATTCGACCAGCTTGCCATCGTCGACGATCGCGCGGAGTACGGCATGCATGTCGTAGGGCATGCGATGGTCGGTCGGTAGCAGGTCGTACAGGCGGTCGGAGCTGCTCTCGCCGCCGCTGCGCGAAACGGGTCCTCCGCCGCTCGCTCTCCTCGCGTCTGTGGACCCGTTTCGCTCCGCTGCATCGATCATGTCGACACCGGGCCGACCTGCCGCCGGGAGCATCGCCACCAACTCACGCAGCTTCGTGAGGCACGCACGGTCATCCTCCGCCGCATAGTGGGCAACGCCGCTCACTTCCGTGTGCGTCGATGCTCCACCCAGCGTCTCGGCGTCAATGGACTGGCCGGTCGCGCCCTTCACGAGGTTCGGGCCGCCGAGGCCCATGAACGACGTGCCCTTCACCATGACGATGACGTCGGAGAGCGCGGGAAGGTAGGCGCCGCCGGCGATGCACTGGCCCATCACGGCCGCGAGCTGCGGGATCCGCAGGTAGCGGCGCATGATGGAGTTGTAGTAGAAGATCCGGCTCGCGCCGTACTGGCCGGGAAAGACGCCGCCCTGATAGGGGAGGTTCACACCCGCCGAGTCGACGAGGTACACGATGGGGATCCGACAGCGCATCGCGACCTCCTGCGCGCGCAGGATCTTGCGGATCGTCTCCGGCCACCAGGAGCCCGCCTTCACCGTCGCGTCGTTGGCGACGACGACCACCGGACGATCGTGAACGATGCCGAGCCCCGTGACGACGCCGGCCGCCGGCGCCTGGCCGTCGTACTGATCGTAGGCGACCAGGAGACCCAGCTCGACGAAGCGCGCGTCGCGGTCGCACAGTCCGGCCACCCGCTCGCGCGCGGTGAGCTTCCCCTGCTTGTGCTGCTTGTCGGCCTTGTCGGGACCCCCGCCCTGCCGCAGGCGGTCCTCGAGCGCGCGGACCTCGGCGCTCAGCTCGCGGAGCCGGTTCGTCACGGCCGCGTCAGGCTTCCTGATGCGACTGCTCGGCGAACCATTCCTTGATGTACTCGATCAGCTCCGACGTCGGCGTGCCGGGGCCGAACAGCCTGCCGGTGCCCATCGCGTGCAGCGCATCCATGTCTTCCTTGGGGATGATCCCGCCGCCGGTGATCAGGATGTCCTCGCGCCCCTGCGCGCGGAGCAGCTCGAGCACGCGCGGGAAGAGAGTCATGTGCGCCCCGCTGAGGATCGAGAGGCCGACGACGTCGACGTCCTCCTGGATGGCGGCGGTGGCGATCATCTCCGGGGTCTGGTGCAGCCCGGTGTAGATCACTTCCATGCCGGCGTCCCGCAGCGCCGCGGCGACGACCTTGGCTCCTCGATCGTGGCCGTCGAGGCCGGGCTTGGCGACAAGAACGCGGATTGGACGCATAGACGTCAAAGCTAGCGGGCGCGCCGGCGACGCGGCAACTCGCGCTTGCGGGCGACGAGCAGCATCTCTCCCGAGCGGCGGGTCAGCGGCCGGTCGCGAAAGCCGTCGTAGGTCTCCTCGACGACGAGCCCGGCGTCGAGACACAGCTCGGCGAGGCGGGTCGCGGTGTAGAGGCGGATGCGGTGCTCGCGGGCCCCGCTGCCCGACGGACCTTCCCAGGCCGTGTTGATCGTCAGCACACCGGACAGCGGGTCGAAGGCCCGCTCGTGGCCGATCATCGTGCCGTCGTCGGTCTTCCACCAGTCGCGCTCGAGAAAGCGGCCCATGACGCCGTCGCGGCTCCCGCCATGCCAGATGAGCGTCCCCCCGGGGGCGAGCACGCGGGCGAGCTCGCGCATCACGAGGGCGTCGTCGGCCGGGTCGGTGAAGAAGCCGAAGCTCGTGAACAGGTTGACGACGGCGTCGAAGCGGCCCGACCACGACCCTGGAAGCTTTCGCATGTCGCCGCGGGTGTACTTGAGCGTGGGTCCGGTGCCGCGCGCCTTCGCGAGGTCGATCAGGTGCCTGGAGTAATCGAGGCCGTCGACGCGAAAGCCGGCTTCGGCGAGGAGATGCGCATGCCGCCCCTGCCCGCAGGGCACGTCGAGGATCCGGGACCCGCTCGGCAGGGCGAGAATGTCCATCAGCCGCGCGACCTCTTCCCGATCCCGCGCGAAGCTGAAGATGGGCTGGTACTCGAGCAGGTAATGCGCGTCGAAGTACGTGGCCCACCAGTCGGTGACACTCACTTTCGGTCTGGTCATGGAACTGAATGCACGGAAAATACCGAAACAGCGAAAAAGGCGGACCAGGCATGAGGGTGCGGTAGGCGCGCAACACTGGCCCTACAACCACAAAGGTCTCGCCTTTTTCTTGTCGTGGGGCGGCCATGGCGCCCGGAGGCCGGCTCACCCTCGGAGGAATTCGCAGGTTTTGCTTTTTCCGCCTTTTCCGTGCACTCAGTCAAAAAAAGACGGGCTCGCGGTACGCCCCGAACACGTCTTCCAACGCACGCCGGATCTCGAACAGGGTGCAGTAGGCGCGCGCGCAGTCGAGGATGTGCGGGAAGGTGTTCTCCGTGCCCCGCGCGGCCTGGCGGAGCTTCTCCAACCGCCCGCTACAGAGGGCGTTGTCCCGCTCGGCGCGCACCTTTGCCAGGCGCGCCCGCTGCTCGCGGTCCACCTGCTCGCCGATTTTCAGGATCGGAATGTCGAGCGCCTCCTCTTCCGTCACGAACTCGTTCACACCGACGATCACGCGCCGGTGCTGCTCGATCTCCCACTGCTGGCGGGCGGCGGACTCGTGGATCTTCCGCTGGAACCACCCCTGCTCCAACCCCGCAACGACTCCGCCCACCTCGTGAATCTCGGCGAAGAGCGCCTCGGCGTCGCGCTCGAGCTGGTCGGTCAGGGCCTCGACGTAGTACGAGCCGCCCAGCGGATCCATCACGTTCGGCACCCCGGTCTCGTACGCCAGCACCTGCTGCGTGCGCAGCGCGACCTGCACCGCGGCCTCCGTCGGGAGTGCCAGCGTCTCGTCCATCGAGTTCGTGTGCAGCGACTGGGTGCCGCCGAGCACCGCGGCGAGCGCCTGGTAGGCGACGCGCACGACGTTGTTCATCGGCTGCTGCGCGGTGAGGGTGACCCCCGCCGTCTGCGAGTGGAAGCGCATCAGCAGCGACTTCGCCTTCTTCGCGCCGTAGCGTTCCTTCAGGTGGCGCGCCCAGATCCGGCGCGCCGCGCGGAGCTTGGCGATCTCCTCGAAGAAATCGTTGTGGATGTCCCAGAAGAAGGAGAGCCGAGGGGCGAAGTCGTCGACGTCGAGCCCGCGCGCGATGCCGCGCTCGACGTAGGTGAACCCGTCCGCGAGGGTGAAGGCGAGCTCCTGGGCAGCCGTCGCCCCGGCTTCGCGGATGTGGTAGCCGGAGATGGACACCGTGTTCCATCGCGGGGCGTGCGTCGCGCCCCACTCGAAGCAGTCGACGATGAGCCGCAGCGCGGGCTCGATCGGGAAGCACCAGGCGTGCTGCGCCATGTACTCCTTGAGGATGTCGTTCTGGATCGTCCCCTGGAGCTTGTCGCTGCTCACGCCCTGCTTCTCGGCGGCGGCGATGTAGAAGGCCCACAGGATCGGCGCCGGCCCGTTGATCGTCATCGAGGTCGAGACCTCGTCGAGCGGGATGCCGTCGAACAGCACCTCCATGTCGGCGAGGCTCGAGATGGCGACGCCGGTCTTGCCGACTTCGCCCTCCGACCGCGGATGGTCGGAGTCGTAGCCCATCAGCGTCGGGAAGTCGAAGGCGGTGGAGAGGCCCGTCTGCCCGTGCGCGAGGAGGAACTTGAACCGTTCGTTCGTGTCGTGCGCGCTGCCGAAGCCGGCGAACTGCCGCATCGTCCAGAGCTTGCCGCGATACCCGGTCGGGTGGATCCCGCGGGTGTACGGGTAGACGCCCGGCACGCCGAGGTCGTCGGCCGTCGTCGGGGCGACGTCGAGCGCGGTGTAGAGCGGCTCGACCTCCTTCGCGGAGTTGCTGAACGCGATGGATCGCGTGGCGCCGGCGCCGTACATGCGGCGCCATTCGGCGACCTCGGCGCGCAGGCGCTCCAATTCACTATCCGGCTGAGCGCCGTCGGGCGTCCCGGTGACTTTGCCGAACAGCTCTCGCATCGATGTCATGTGGTCGTCCGCGTCAGAAGGTCGGCGCTGCGGCTGAGCAGCGCATCCGCGATCCCGAACGGCGTGTCCTGGCCGGACTCGAGCGCCGGCAGCCGCGCCTCGAGCCAGGCGATCGTCGCCGCGTCGTTCCAGAGGCGGCGGCGCGCCTTGTCCTCCACCACCTCCACCACCCGCTCGCGCAGGCGCGCGCGGCGCCGCTGGCGCAGGGTGCCGCTCCGCTCAAGATAGCGGAAGTGCCGGTCGAGCGCCTCCACGAGCTCGTCGATCCCCTGCTCCTGCACCCCGACGGTGCCGAGCACCGGGGGCGTCCAGACGTCGGCATCCTCGGCGCGCGCGGCGGCACGGACCTGCTTCACGAGGTTGTTGCGCGACAGGTCCACACCATGGTGCGCCGGGACGTTGCGCATCGCCGACCCGCCGCGCATCCCGAGCATGATCTCGATCTCGTTGCGCAGCCGATCCG
>JABFXM010000516.1 GCA_013361745.1 Gemmatimonadaceae bacterium
AGCTGTCCGTGCGCGAGTACTTGGTGCGCGGGCTCGGCTACCTGAAGAGCATCGGCGACATCGAGAACATCGTCGTGGGCGCGACGTCCGGCGGGACGCCGGTTCGCGTCACCGAGCTGGGGACGGTGAAGGTGGGACCAGCGGTGCGGCGCGGGATCGCCGATCTCGACGGACGTGGCGACGCTGTCGGCGGGATCGTCGTGATGCGCTTCGGTGAGAACGCGCTGGCGACGATCGAGCGGGTGAAGGCGAAGCTGGCAGAGGTGGAGAAGGGGCTTCCGGCAGGCGTCGTGGTGCGCCCGGTATACGACCGCAGCGAGCTGATTCGCGCCTCGATCGCGACGCTGCGCGGGAAGCTGCTCGAGGAGAGCCTGATCGTCGCGCTGGTCTGCGTGCTCTTTCTCCTGCACGCGCGCTCTGCGCTCGTCGCGATCCTGACGCTGCCGATCGCGATCCTGATGGCGTTCATCGCGATGCGGCTGGTCGGCGTCGGCGCGGACATCATGTCGCTCGGCGGGATCGCGATCGCGATCGGCGCGATGATCGACGCGGCGATCGTGATGATCGAGAACATGCACAAGCACCTCGAGCGCGCGGTGGACGCGAAGGTTCGCGCGACGGGAGCGGCGGTCGGAGGCGCGCTCGACACCGGGCTCCTCACCACGGCGGAGCGGTGGCGCGTAGTGGTGGAAGCGTCGCGCGAAGTGGGACCGGCGCTCTTCTTCTCGCTGCTGATCATCACGGTGTCGTTCCTGCCGGTCTTCACGTTGGGCGGGCAGGAGGGACGGCTGTTCAAGCCGCTGGCATTCACGAAGACCTTCGCGATGGCGGCGGCGAGCCTGCTCTCGGTGACGTTCGTGCCCGTCGCGATGGGGATCTTCATTCGCGGGCGGGTGCACCGCGAGGCGGCGAACCCGGTGAATCGCGCGCTGATTCGCGCGTACCGGCCGCTGATCACCTTCGTGCTGCGTCATCGCTGGCCGGTGGTCGGCGCGGCGCTCCTGACGCTGGTGCTGACGTGGATCCCGTGGAAGAAGATGGGGAGCGAGTTCATGCCCCCGCTCGACGAGGGGACGATCCTCTACATGCCGACGACGCTCCCCGGAATCAGCATCGCGCGGGCGCGGGAGATCCTGCGCATCCAGGACTCGCTGCTGAAGAGTTTCCCAGAGGTGGAGCACGTGTGGGGGAAGAGCGGGCGCGCCGAGACGGCGACCGATCCCGCGGGGCTCGACATGTTCGAGACGACGATCACCCTGAGGCCGCGGCGCGAGTGGCGGCGGGGCATGACGCAGGCGAAGCTCGTCGCGGCGATGGACTTGGCGGTGCGCATCCCCGGGGTGACGAACGCGTGGACGATGCCCATCAAGGGACGGATCGACATGCTGGCGACGGGGATCCGCACCCCGGTCGGGATCAAGATCTTCGGTCCCGACCTCGCCGAGCTCGAGCGACTGGGCAGGGAGGTCGAGCGCGCGGCGCAGACCGTGCCCGGCACGCGGAGCGTCTTCGCCGAGCGCGCGGTGAGCGGGTATTACCTCGACATCGACATCGATCGCGCGGCGGCGGCACGGCATGGGCTGAACGTCGGCGACGTGCAGACCGTGATCGCGACGGCGATCGGGGGGATGACGATCACGCGCACGGTGGAAGGGCGCGAGAGGTACGGAGTGCGGGTACGGTATCCGCAGGAGCTGCGCGACACGCCGGAGCGGCTCGCGTCGGTGCTCGTGCCGGTGAGCCACTCGGAGGGGGCGACGGCGAGCGGCGGGGCGATGCCGGGCGCCGGACCGATGCCCGCTGGCGGCGCGGGCGGCCGCGTCGCGCAGGTACCGTTAGGCCAGGTGGCGACGATCCGCCAGGTGGCCGGCCCGATGGTCGTGCGCACCGAGGACGCGCAGCCGACGGCGTGGGTCTACCGTGGACGTCGCGGGTCGCGACATCGGCGGCTACGTCGCGGACGCGCAGCGGATGGTGGCGAGCATGGTGACGCTCCCGACCGGCTACTCGATGACCTGGAGCGGGCAGTACGAGTACATGCAGCGCGCGAAGGAGCGGATGGCGCTTGTGATCCCGGCGACGCTGGCGATCATCGTGCTGCTGCTCTGGCTCAACTTCCGCAGCGTCGGCGAGACGCTGATCGTGCTGCTCTCGCTCCCCTTCGCGCTCGTCGGCGGAATCTGGTTCCTCTGGCTGCTCGGCTACGACTGGTCGGTGGCGGTGGCGATCGGGTTCATCGCGCTGGCGGGGGTGGCGGCGGAGACGGGGGTGGTGATGCTGATCTATCTTGATCACGCGTGGAAAGCGCGGCAGGTGGAGGGACGGCAGGCGACGGCGCGCGATCTCTCCGACGCGGTGATGGAGGGTGCCGTCGAGCGCGTGCGGCCGAAGCTGATGACGGTGACCGCGATCATGGCCGGCCTGATGCCGATTCTCTGGGGCGAGGGAGCGGGCGGCAGCGTGATGAAGCGGATCGCGGCGCCGATGATCGGCGGGATGATCTCGAGCACGGTGCTGACGCTGCTGGTGATCCCGGCGGTGTACGCGCTGTGGAAGGAGCGTGGAACTGTCACGGGTCAGAACTGAACGACCATGAGGCCAGGGCCAGGGACAGGCTCACATGACTCGTGAGACAATGCCCCTGGTCCTGGCCTCATGGCAGGGCCGTTCCGCCTGCTGGTACGACCGGGGAGATCACTTCTCGACTTCGTCGGCCGCGGTGATCTTGTCGTTGTTGTTCTTCAGCGGCCCGTAGCCGGCACGGCCGGGGTGATCGGTGATCTGGACCAGCGCGTCACCGAAGTTGTTCGCGTAGTTGCTCTCGGCGAACTGGTGACACATCCCCGTCGCGGGGTCCGTCACGCGCGGGCACTTGCCGTTCGTCGGCGGATAGGCCGGGTTCACCTCGACCTGGATATGGTAGACGCCGGGCGGCACGACGGGCTGACCGTCGCCTCCGTCGAGGACGAAGTACTGTCCGCCGAGCTTGAAGACGTAGGTGTCCGCCCACCCGTCGCTGATCCCCTGGAAGCCGTCGACGGTGAGATTGCCGCAGCTCCGGTAGTTCCAGGTGCCGTCACCGTTGTTCGTGTTGTACGGGTCGGTGTCGAGCATGCAGAAGCCGCGCTTCGCCGCCTTCCAGACGCGGCCATCCTCGCCGACGAGCTTGTACGTCGCGTAGTGCCGGAAGTGGAAGTGCCCGTGGCAGCTCGCGAACTCGTAAAGGCTGTCCTGGTCGGCGAAGTTGCCGTCGCCATTCGGGTCCATGTGCTTCAGCGGGCTGCCGACGAAGACGTCGGCGTTGCCGATGTTCGGCGTGGTGACGGTGAAGCGGAGGATGTTGTGCTCGCCGGGCGTGACGCCGCCTTCCTGCACGCTGCAGTAGTTGGCGGGAAGGTCCTCGACGCGATTCACCCAGTTCTGCTGGGTGGCCTTGCTGTCGACGATGAGGTCCGGGAGGCCGACCGTGTCCACCGCGTTCTGCGTCAGCGAGGGGCGGGTCGCGTTAGGCGCGGTGAGCGTGTGCCGCCCTGGGTCGGCGCACGCGACGGCGAGGAGCAGCGCCGCGGGTAGAGCGAGGAAGCGCATGACGACCTCCGACTGATTGGGGGAATCAGCAAGGCCCGCGGGCCGCGTCGCCCAGGGGAGGTCTCGAGCGAGACCAGTCCGGGAGACGAGTCCCGGGGAGGATGAGCTTGCAGCGCCTGGGAGCGTCCCGCAAGTCGGGTCGCGCGTGACCGATGCGCGACGCGCGCTTGCCTCCTTCCGCGTCACCTGGCCACCTTTCGTCGATCCCCCCTCGGCCGCGCGGTCGCCGCCCGACGACCCGCGGAAGCCGCAACTCTTCCGTGATGCCCATGAGACCGTACGGAATGCGCGCGCGCGTCGTCGCGCCCTCGCTGCTCGCTACTCTGCTGCTCGCCACCTCGACCGTCGCCGCGCAGGATCCCGGTGCGACGCACGGCCCCCCGCCGGCGCCTTCTACAGGGCCGAAGCTGCCCGTGCGCGGCGCGATCGTGCGCGACACGGCGCGCGACCGGAACGTCCTCGCGCAGGTGACGATCCCGGCTGGCTTCGAGGTGAAGATGTTCGCCGGACCGCCGGTGGCGATGTATCCGACCGTCGTCGCGCCCGCGCCCGACGGGTCGGTGTACATGGGAACGGACCTCAACCTCGCGCAGGGCGCGGTGAAGGGACGCGGTCGCATCGTCCGGCTCGTGGACGAGAACGGCGACGGGCTGGCGGACCATTACTCGATCTTCGCGCACGTCGACAGCCCGCGCGGGATCGTGGTGGACGGGAACACGGTCTACGTCCTTCACGTGCCGGAGCTGACGGCGTTCCGCGACACCAACGGCGACGGAGTCGCAGACAAGGCCGACACCCTCGTCCGCGACCTCGGCTTCGGCCTCGACGTGCGGTCGTCGGACCACTCGACGAACAACATCGCGTTGGGCATCGACGGCTGGATCTACGTCGCGGTCGGCGACTACGGCTACCTGCGCGCGAAGGGGAAGGACGGCCGGACGATCACGCATCGCGGCGGCTCGGTGGTCCGCGTGCGCCCGGACGGGACGGGGCTCGAGATCTACGCGGTGGGGACGCGCAACATCTACGACGTCGCGGTCGACCCGTTCGGCCACGTCTACTCGCGCGACAACACGAACGACGGGCTGGGGTGGGACACGCGGCTGCACTACATCCCCGCCGGCGCGAACATGGGATACCCGTCGCTCTTCCGGAACTTCGCCGACGAGCACATGCCCTCGATGTTCGACTACGGGCCGGGGGCGGGGACGGGCGCGCTCTGGCTCGAGGACCCGGGCTTCCCCGACGAGTGGAACAACGCGCTCTACACGGGCGACTGGACGATGAACAAGGCGTTCCGCCACAAGCTGACGCCGAAGGGGGCGAGCTTCGCGGTCGACCAGACGGACTTCGTCACCGCGCCGCGCGTCGTCGACATGGCGATGGACGACCACTCGCACATGTACGTCGCGAGCCTGGTCGGCGGCGTGTTCAACTACATGGGCGACACGGTCGGCGCGATCCTCCGCGTCGGCTATCCCGGACGCACGGCGAGCCAGCCGCTGAACGCACCGAAGCTGAGCGACGCGAAGCTGCTCGCCGCGCTCGGCGAGCCCAACGCGATGCACCGGCTGGAGGCGCAGCGCGAGATCCTCCGC